>JBJOIE010000201.1:0-9630 GCA_046047295.1 Actinomycetota bacterium
TATGCCGTCGAAGTGGCGGTCGGAAAATTGGGGTCATTCCCCGAGGACAAGGGAGGCTGCATGAGGCCTGGTCTCATGAAACTCGCGGTAGCAGCCGGTGCTGCATCGCTCGTACTAGCCGGCTGTGTGTCGAGCTCGGATACTGCAACCGAGGAAACCGCTGCCGAGGAAACCGCCACCGAAGAGGTTGTGGTTGAGGAATCTGCCGCTGAGGAAACAGCAGCCGAGGCCTCGGGCGATCCGTTGGTGCTGGGCATCGTGCAAGCCGGTAGCGGCTTCATGGGCCCGATCGACACCCCGGCTCGCAACGCTCTGCTCATGGAAGTGGATGCCATCAACGCCGCAGGCGGCGTGAATGGCCAGCCCATCACCGTTGAGTTTGTCGATACCGAGACCAAGTTCGAGCGTTACGCACCTGCGGCTGAGGAAGTCCTCGGCAAGGGCGCTAACGTTCTCGTGGTCACCTGCGATTACGACGTCTCATCCCCGGCGGCTCTGGTTGCCGAAGGCAAGAACGTGCTCAACGTTGCGCCATGTATCGGTGATCCGATCTACGGCCCAGCCGGTGGTCTGCCCAATGGATTCTCCATCGGCGCTGGCACCCCTGGTGAAACCACGGTGATGGCCGAGTTCGCGGCGGAGAAGGGCTGGAAGACCGCGGTGCTGCTGCGCGACACCTCGATCAAGTACACCCAGAACCAGTGCGAGATCTTCGACAAGCGCTTCACCGAACTCGGTGGCTCTGTGCTCGCAACCTACGACTACGTGCAGGGTGACTCGGTCAAGGAGACCGTGTCCAAGATCGCCGCTGGCGATGCACCTGACGTGATCGTCAACTGCGGTTACAACCCCGGTGGCGGCCAGGTGGCCAAGGAGATCCGCGATGGCGGCCTCTCCACGCCGATCATCTCCGGCTTCGGCATGGACGGTGACTTCTGGGTGGGTGCGATTCCCGACCTGAAGGACTACTACGTGGTCACCTACGCTGCGAAGAACGGCGACGATCCCGATGCTGCCGTGAACGATTACGCAGCTGCATACGCCGAGAAGTACGGCAATGCACCTGACGTAGGCGGCTTCGTTACCGGCCCGGCAACCTTGCAGCTCATCCTCGAGGCCTACAAGCAGGCCGGTTCATGGGATGGCGACAAGCTGACCGCAGCCCTCGAGTCGATGAAGGACGTGCCCACGCTGGCCGGTCCCTCCTCGTTCTCACCGGATCTGCACATCAACGTTGAGCGTCCGATGGCCGTTCTCGTTGTCGAAGACGGCAAGCTCAAGTGGGTGGAAGATCGCGCCCCTGAGAAGGTCACCTTCGCAGGTCAGTAAATCAATATTTCAATAATGACGAACACAACGGCACCCCGGTCACGCGCGCTTCGCGTGACCGGGGTGACCCGTTCCTTCGCGGGTGTGCACGCGCTCAATGGAGTATCCCTGCATGTGGAACCCGGCGAAGTTCTCGGTCTCATCGGGCCGAATGGTGCAGGCAAATCAACGCTGGTGAACATCATCAGTGGCTATGACCTGCCCGATTCCGGTGAAGTCACCCTTGATGGCGTAGACATCACGCACAAGAAGGCATTCGTGCGCGCTCGCGAAGGGTTGGCGCGCACCTTTCAGCATGGGCATCTTTTCGATGGCTTGAGCGTGCGGGAAAACTTGGAAGTTACGGCGTTGGGTACGGGAAAGTCATCGCATGCCGCAGCTGCCCTTGCTGATGAACTGATCAATGAGTTTCACCTACAGGATCGAGCCGAACACCCGGGCGGTGCACTGCCCCATGGCGTTGAGCGCCGGGTGGGTGTGGCCAGGGCACTGGCCACCGAACCCCGTTACGTCCTCCTCGATGAGCCAGCAGCGGGTCTCAACGAGGGAGAGATCGGGGAATTCGCAGACAATATTCGGCACCTACGCGATAAGGGCCTCGGCGTGCTGCTCATTGACCACAACGTCAAGCTGATCCTTGATGTGTGTAACAGAATCCACGTGCTGGTGGAAGGGCGCACGATGCTGGAAGGCACCCCAGAAGAGGTGCGTAACAGCGAGGAACTCGCCGAGGCATACCTGGGCAAGAGCGGGCGCGTCCATGGCTGAGGCAATTGGCCTGCACGTCAGTGACCTTGAGGTTTCCTATTCAGGTGTTCCCGCGGTGCGCGGTGTCAGTCTGGATGTTCCTGCTGGTCACGCGATCGGATTGATCGGCCCCAACGGAGCAGGAAAGTCCTCCACCTTGCTGGGCATCATCGGCGCCATTCCACGTCAGGGAAGCGTGAAGGTCAACGGACAGGATGTGGGTGGACTCGCTCCGGAGAAGGTGGTTCGAAAGGGCTTAAGCCTGGTGCCAGAAGGCAGGCACGTATTCACCGCGCTCACGGTGATGGACAACTTGCGCCTTGGTGCGGTGGGGCGCCGATCCTCTGATGGTGTGAACGAAACATTGGAATACGTGCTCACACTTTTCCCCATCCTCGCCGAATTTCGCGCACGCCAGGCCGGCTTGCTCTCCGGTGGTCAGCAGCAGCAACTCGCCATTGGTCGAGCCCTCATGGCGGATCCCGACATCCTGATGCTGGATGAACCCAGCTTGGGCCTATCGCCCACCGCTGTGGACACCGTGTTTGAGGCCCTCTCCGCAATCCGTGATGCGGGTAAGGCTGTGCTGGTTGTGGAACAGCGCGCTGAGTTCACGATCGCCTTCTGTGAGAAGACCTACGTTCTCCACGATGGCCTCATCACGTTGACCCTTGGACCAGAAGATGCCGATAACGTTGAAGTGCTCACGGAGGCGTACTTCGGATGAGTCAATTAATCCAATCCCTCGTTGACGCGCTGTCGGCTGGTGCGGTGCTCGGTCTTGCGGCACTGGCCATCGGCTTGGTATTCGGCGTGATTAGGTTGGCCAACTTCGCACAAGGTGAGATCATCACCGCCGCCGCATACACCCTTATCTTCACCTGGCAGCTCGGTTGGTTCGTGGCGATTCCGCTCTCGATCGTGGTTGCCGTAGCCATTTCGCTACTTATGGAATTCGCCGTCTTTTCTCGAATGCGTATGGCCACTCCGGCCACCTTGTTGGTGGCAAGCTTCGGACTCAGCTTCTTGCTTCAGCGGGTATACGAAATGCTTTTCAGCAACAACGTGCAAACGGCGCCCGTGGCCAGTGGGTTGGCACAAAGTGTTGAGGTGGCAGGTATCCGCCTGCAAATGCTTTCGGTGGCCACCATCATCCTGGCCGCAGTGCTCTTAGGTGCATTGATGTGGTTCCTGAATAAGACAAGCCTTGGATTGCAGTTGCAGGCTGCCGCTGCGGATTTCCGCACCGCGCGGTTGATCGGTATACCGGCCAGCCGGGTGATCGGTCTGAGCTTCGCACTCAGCGGAATCCTTGCTGCGGCTGTCGCTTTCGTCACGACAACCCAAACGGGCGCGGTGGGTCCAACATTCGGTGTATCGATCACCATTCTTGCTCTGATCGGCGCAGTGATCGGTGGCATTGACAAGATCTACGGTGCTCTTGCAGGTGGATTCCTCGTGGGCTTTGCAACCTCCATGTTGGCGAGTTGGCTGCCGCAGGAACTGAGCAACTTCAAGGATGCATACGTGTTCGTTTTGGTCATCTTGATCCTGCTGTTCAAGCCATCGGGCTTGCTCGTTAAAGGCGGGCTGGTGCGCACATGATGAAGTCAGTGGAAGCAAAGCCGGGTTTGGCGTGGAGACTCGGACCCGCATGGTCATTGGTGAGCTTGCTGCTCATCGTCTATGTGGTCACCGTGCTCAACAGCTACTTTGGCGAGAGCGTTCAGGTTCAGTTGCAATACGCGCTTGTGAACCTCATCATCGTTATCGCCCTGCAGATGTTTATCGGCACCTCAGGCGTGCTCTCCTTCGGGCACATTGCATTCGTGGCCCTGGGCGCGTGGACGGTCGGGCTACTCACTATTGAGCCGGAACTCAAGCGCAATCTCCTCTCGGACATGTTTCCGTTCCTCTTTGATGTGCAAGCGCCCTGGGTGGTGGCGATATTCATTGGTGGGCTTATCGGTGGGTTGCTCGCCCTCGTTGTGGCGCCCTTCCTGATGCGGCTCAATGGTCTCCAGGCGGGTATAGCGACCTTCGCGCTTCTGCTTGTGGTGAATCAGGTGCTCACCTATTGGAGCAGCATCGGTCCGCGTAGCGGCCAGTCCATGGTGGGCATCCCTGACGTTTTGGACTTGCAGACCACCATGTTTTTCGCCCTCGGTGCGATTGTGATCGCTTGGCTCTTCGAGCGCACCCGCCCTGCACGTTTGCTGCGTGCGGCGCGGGAAGATGGCATCGCCGCGGCCGCATCAGGCATCAACGTGGTGAGCCAGCGGGTGATCGCTTTCGCGGCATCCGGGGTGATCGCTGGAATCGCCGGTGGGCTCTTTGCGCTGACCAATCGGGTGGTTCAGGCCAGCCAACTCGGGATTGAGCTCACCTTCATCACCCTGGCGATGCTGGTCCTTGGCGGCGTGATGAGCCTTAGCGGAGCAGTGGTCGGGGCATTGGTGTTCAGCTTGATTGACCTGGTTCTGGTGCGGCTGCAGAACGGCATGGAAATCGGCTCATTCATCGTGTCCATCCCGCAGGGCACCCGACCGATTGTGCTGGGTTTGATCCTGGTGTTGATGTTGATCTTCCGACCCAGCGGGCTCACCGGCGGACGTGAATTCGTCTGGCCCTTCCGGCGCACCCTGCCGCTTCCGGGTGTGCCACCCACCAACCGCTAGGGAACGGGCTTAGCTATTCAGTGAGGCGCTCGAGAGCGCGGCCTGTAGTGCGTTTCCGTGCTCATCGGCCAAGGCCGCCTTACGGAGGTTGGCCAGGCGTGAAGCGGCCTCTGGCTTTCCCGCAAGTTTGGGCACCGCGTTCATCAATTCATTGAAGTTGCGCAGGCCATTGGCGTGGGTGTCGCCATAGCCCTTGACCACTCGCTGGCACTCAATGATCTCGCAGGCAAGCTCATAGTCTGAGTCAGCATAGGAACAGGCCGAGGTGAGCCACGCATCAATGCGCTCCTGCTCCAAGGCAAAACGCAGCGACTTGCGCCGGATTGGACGCATCCGGGCCAGGAAGTAGAGGACGGTGAATCCCCACAGCGATGACGTCTGCAGCTTGATGCCCTTATGTGTCACTTTGAAGACGAGTGCGTTGATCCACTTGGTGCGCAGCATCCAGCGGCCGAGGGCCGTAGGCATTGTGTCGGTGATCTCTTCGATCTGCGGGTGCAAGTACTCATGCACTTGCAGCATCTCGCCCTCGCGAACCTTGGATTCACCCTGGATTCGGGTGAACCGCTTGCCCCGGGTCTTGTGGAACGCCACTCGAATGGTGTCTTCGTAGGTCATCCAGAGCGCTATGTATCGGGCGGCCTCGGTGGTGAGGCGGGCTTGTCCATCGGGATCGGTTTCGTACTGGGTTACGCGGGCAACGCGATCAAGGTATTGATCGGCATAAGCAACATCCTGATATTCGGCGGTGCGCTTGATGCCATGGACCAACATCGGACGAGCAGCCTTGGGAAACTCGGTGCGAATGCGTATCGCCTGGGCCTGTAAGCGTGCCCCCACCAATGCTTCGGGGGATTGCATTGCGATGTCCGCCGCGGGGTCTTCGGGCACGGTGATTTCTGGGCGCATCCCAATCTGGATGTCCACGGCAGGCGGCGTGCTTGCCACGCGGAATCCACCATCAAAGGCCCGCAGACTGGGCTCTACGCCCTTCCCGCCCGCTCGAATTGCTCCCTCGAACTGCTCACGGGTGAAGGGAAGCACTCCGGCCCCGGCAATTGCACCGAAGAGCACGGCGCTGATCACGCTGCTGTTCTCCTCGGCGATCCGAGCAAAGTCGCCGCGAACGAATGATTTCGATGCACCCTTCGCGGCATCGATAATTGCTTGGGAATCAACCCGTCCATCACCCATGGCCGTGCGTTCTGGCATGGCATATGTGCGGCTCGTGGAGCTGATCAAGGTGGTGCGATCGGGGGTGGCAAAGCCCCTTTGAATAGCACGCCCGGCTTCCATGAGTTCTGAGGCCACCACGATGTCTACTTCACCAGGAGTGGGCATTGTGCTCAGCACCGGATACGGCAATTCCTGACCATCGTGGAATTTGGGAAACACTTCTACGTAGTAGACGGTGGCACCCGTGCGCTGCGCCACTCCTGGAACTGAGGTGCTTTGCGCATAGTGGCCGTTCGCTTCGGCGAGGGCTACCACCCAATCCGAAAGCACCCCGCCACCTTCACCGCCCATGGCCAGGATGGCCATGGTGATAGGGCGCAGTGTGGATCGGGTACCAGGCATGGTGATGTCAGTGGTGGTCACGTACGTATTTGTCACGATGATCCTTTGCTATGCCGGCTCGATGCCAACGAGTCTTTTTTCAATGCCGCGCTGCAGGAAGCTCATGTAGCGAGCTCGCAGGCTGCCTTTGAACCGATCCCACCAACTGGGGTTGGTGATGACCTCGGCACGGTAGAACGAGGGGCACAGGGCCGCAGCGTGTGCGTTTTCACCACAAAGGCCACAACCCACGCAGCTCGACAGCGTGGTGGCAATGGGATCCGTACGCATCGGGTCTGGATTGTCTTTGATTGTCAAAGACGGACATCCAGAGATGCGAATACAGGAATGATCACCCGTGCAGGTCTCTGGATCAACGCCGAAGCGTTCCGTGGTCACGCGCTTTCCTGCCTTCATCGCAGCGGCCTTGGCCGGCTTTTCGCGGCGCATCCGATTCAGCGTGCATTCGCTTTGCGCAACGATGACCTTCGGGCCCTTTTCCTTCGTGGTGAGTGCTTCCTTGAAGAGATCGCGCATTTCATCGACTTTGAAAGTGTTGGTCATCGTGCGGGACCACTTGACACCGATGCCGCGCACCGCTGCTTCGATCGGGTGCTTGGTTGAACGAGTGGGATTGTCCGCCTTCGATGAGAGTACGTCTTGTCCACCGGTGGCCGCGCTGTAGGCGTTATCCACGATGACAAGGAGCTGATCGTTCTCGTTGAATACCGCATTGCCCACCCCGCTGGTGAGGCCGTTATGCCAGAACCCGCCATCGCCCATGAACGCGATGGGGCGCTTATCGGCTTCCGAACCGTTCAGTGCTGAAGCAGCAGCCGATCCGAGGCCGTAGCCCATTGTGGTGGCGCCAATATTGAACGGTGCATTGATAGAGAACAAATGGCAGCCGATGTCAGCACTCACATAATGCTCACCCACTTCGCGCTGGGCCAGAGTCAGTGCGGCAAAAATCGGCCGCTCCGGACAACCCGTGCAGAAGCCTGGTGGGCGCCCCTGCACCAGTTCGGGGGCGATGCGCGGAGTGAAAGGGTTTCCCGGATCCCCCTCAGGCAGCGTTACGCCCGGTGCCTCGCGCCCTTGCATCAGGTGCGGTGCGTACTTATGCATGAATGCATGAACGCCCTTGGTCACGGCCGCCGGGGTGTATTCACCAGCCACTGGAAGAAGGTCTTTCCCATGCAGAATTGCTGTGGCGTTATTCCTACGAAGAATCGCTTGGATATTCTGCTCGATGAAATCCGGCTGACCCTCTTCGATGAGCAGCACTGCCTTCTTATCCGCGCAGAATTCAACAACCTCATCGTCGATCACTGGATAGGTCACGTTCATTACGTACAGCGGAATCTGAGAGTTGCCGAATGCGTCGGAGAGGCCCAGTAGCTCCAAGGCGCGATTCACGTTATTGAAAAGGCCGCCCTGCAAGATGATGCCGAAATCTTGGGTGCCGTTGGCAACGTATTCATTGAGCTTGTTTTCCTTGATGAACTTCACGGCCGCTGGCCAGCGGAAATTCACCTTCTCTTGCTCGTGGGCAAATGAGGCCGGAGGAAGCACGATGCGGGTGAGATCTCGGCGTGGATTGTCCACGGCTTCAGAAACGGTCATCTTCGGCTTGCGATTGTCCTTCGTGGCGAAGGAGCCGTGCAGGTGGCACGAGCGCAGGCGCAATTCCAGGATGACGGGAGTGCGCGAGGCTTCGGAGAGTTCAAAGCCTTTCTCCACCATGTTTACGATTGCGGTGAGATTCGGGCGGGGATCAAGCAGCCACATCTGGGATTTCATGGCGAATGCATGGGTGCGTTCTTGCATGATGCTTGCACCCTCGCCGTAGTCCTCGCCGATGATCACCATCGCGCCGCCTTCAACGCCACCCGATGCCAGATTGGCGAGTGCGTCGGATGCCACATTGAATCCCACGGTGGACTTGAAGGTCACAGCACCGCGCATGGGGTAGTGAACGGATGCGGCGAGCATTGCGCCGGCAGTGGCCTCCGACGCGCTGTTCTCGAAGTAGATATCGAGTTCTTGCAGGATGTCTTGGGCATCACCAAGTACGTCCATCAGGTGCGAGATCGGAGCGCCCTGATAACCGCCCACATAAGACACTCCGGACTGCAGGAGACCCTTGGTCACTGCGAGGATTCCCTCGCCATGGAACTCATCACCGTCGCCGAGGCGTAACTTCTTGACCTCTTCAGCGAATGACCGCTCAGCCATGCGTTTCCGTGTCCTTCCTGCTGCCGAGACAACCCGCCCCCATGATGCGCGTCTGCATCACGGGGGGCAAGTTAATTAGCGGATCGTGGATGTGAGTTAGCCAACGTCTTGGTGACCACCGTTGGAGTCGTGCGATTCCTCAGCCCAGAGAGCCAGTGAATTGATCATCGGGAAGTCATTGAAGGAGAACAGGAATGCCGGGTTATTCGGATCATCATTCACGTGTTCGTGCCAGGCCCAGCTGGGCACGCAGAAGATGTCATGCTCCTGCCAATCGAATCGACGGCCCGCGATGATTGAGTGACCGCGGCCCTCGGCTACGTGGTAGATCACCGAACCGGTATGCCGATGCGCGAGGGTCTCTTGACCGGGCTTGAGCATCTGCATGTGCGCACCCATGGTGGGCATAACCGAGCCGCCAGTGACGGGGTTGACGTATTCCATGATCACGCCGTCATATGCCGTGCCATCACTTGCGAGCCCGTAATTCACCAAGGCCTCGCGGGTCTTGGCCCAGGGGTAGCCGAAGGTGGGGGAGTAGGGCCTGGTCCAGGAGCGGCGATCGGGCTTCAAGATTCCGCTTCCGTGGGTGAGCACCGACATGTTGTTCACCTTGCCGGGAACCTGGTAGAGGTCTGGGTGCACTTCATAGAAATTGGCATCGAGTGCATTGACCAAGGGAATGTCGAGTCCGTCCTGCCAGATGACGAAGTTGTCTTCAGCGGAGTTTCCGTGCTCGTGCCAGGTGCCATTGGGGGTGATGGCGAAATCATTGGGGCCCACCGTGAGTCGGTCACCATCCACGATGGTCCACGCACCCGATCCCTCGATCACGAAGCGCAGTGCAGAGGCCGCGTGACGATGGGCGGTCATCGACTCACCCGGATTCATGATCTGGATGCCCGAGTAGAGAAGGCCAACGGCGGCAGCTACATCACGGCGCTCATCATTGACGAGATACACCACGCGGCGCCCGGCATCCTCCCCCCGGACGAGCGATGCGGACTCCACCACGAGCGGACGCATGTCGGCATAGCGCCAAAGCATTGGAATGGAGCGGGGCTGGGGATACCAGGGCTCG
>JBJOIE010000202.1:0-3075 GCA_046047295.1 Actinomycetota bacterium
TGCGCAGCCCGAGTTGAGAAGAAACTCAACCGACTTCCCGGTGTGCACGCGAGTGTCAACTTCGCCACCGAGCGAGCACTCATCCAGTTGCCGGCCGAACTAAGCATTTCCGATGCCATCGCCACGGTGGAGGCAACGGGCTACACAGCCCAGGAGTTTCAGCGCGAAAAGCGGCAATCTCGAGATACCGCCGCAATCCGAAACCGATTGATCGTCAGCGCAATCCTGACAGTACCCGTTGTGCTCATTTCGATGATTCACGTGTTGCACTTCCCGGGTTGGGAAGTAGTAGCACTCGTGCTGACCACTCCGGTGGTCACCTGGGGCGCATGGCCGTTTCATCGTGCAGCCGCTATCAATGCCCGGCATCGAACCACCACCATGGATACGCTCATTGCACTCGGTGTCAGCGCTGCCTATCTCTGGTCGATAGCCGCACTATTCATCGGTGGCGATCTGTACTTTGAAGTTGCCGCAGCCGTAACTACATTCCTCCTGCTTGGTCGGTATTGGGAATACGAGGCTAAAGATCGAAGTGCTGCGGCACTGGAAAATCTGGCCCGGGGTGGTGCCAGTGAAGCTCAACGCATCACACCGAATGGGATTGAAACCGTCGATGTCAACCTTGTGCACGTGGGGGACCTCTGCCGCGTCCTGCCCGGTCAGAAGGTGCCGGCCGATGGTGTGGTGCGATACGGAGCCGCTGCGGTGGATACCAGTGCCATCACGGGTGAATCCCAGCCCCTGCGAGCCGTTCCGGGCACGCAGGTCATCGGGGCTGCGCTCGTACTCGACGGTTCGTTGGACATCGAAATCACCGCGGTTGGTGAGAACACCCAGATTGCCAAGGCTCTGAAACTCTTAGAGCAGGCACAGGCCGAAAAGGCACCGGCTCAACGTCTGGCCGATCGAATCAGTGCCGTCTTCGTGCCCATCGTGATCGTCATCGCACTTCTCACGCTGATGGGTTGGCTGCTCGCGGGGGCTGCGGTGGGCACCGCTATAGCCATCGCCGTGACCGTCCTCATCATCGCCTGCCCATGTGCACTGGGCCTGGCAACTCCCACAGCCTTACTCGTGGGCACTGGCCGCGGAGCCCAATTAGGCATCCTCATCCGTGGTCCACGGGTTTTGGAATCCACCCGCGCCATCACGCTGATGGCCTTGGACAAGACCGGCACCCTCACCGAAGGCAAGATGGCCATCACTGGCATCTTTCCCACGGGCGAAGTCACCGAGGATCAACTGCTCGGATACGCAGCAGCCGTGGAATCTAGATCCGAGCATCCGATAGCCGCCGCAGTTGTGGCCGCGGTGGATCAACCCGAAGAAATAGACCACTTCATCGCGGTTCCTGGTGAGGGCGTCTCCGGAAAGTTGGGGGAGTCAACTGTGCTCGTTGGCCGCCTGAGTTGGATTGCACAAACAGGGGTTGATGTACCCGATCTCATGGAGAGCGCGGCCGTGACCCGAATCGGCGTTGCCCGCGATGGCACCTGGTGCGGGTATATAGAACTCAGCGATCAGGTGCGAGCAGATGCTGCATTCGCGATCACTGTCCTACGGGCACTCAACATCGATCCCGTGATGATCACTGGCGATGGCCCGGAACCCGCATGGCAAGTGGCCAACGCGGTGGGCATCACCACAGTGATCTCAGAGGCGCGCCCGGTGACCAAACTCGAATTCATTCGCGATCACTCAGCGCAGGGCCAAGTGGTTGCCATGGTGGGCGATGGTGTTAACGATGCTGCTGCCCTAGCGGTTGCCGATCTTGGAATCGCGATGGGATCTGGCACAGACATTGCGCAGGAGTCCGCGGACATCATCATCATGCGCCCAGGTATCTCCGCAGTGGTCGATGCTGTGAGGCTTTCCCGCAAGACACTGCGCATTATCAAAGGGAATCTCTTCTGGGCTTTCGCATACAACGTGGCCGCGATCCCATTAGCCGTTGCCGGCCTGCTCAATCCGATGATCGCCGGAGCCGCAATGGCCTTCTCATCAATATTCGTCGTGACAAATAGTTTGCGCCTGCGTCGCTTCACACCCCTACACTGACGAAATGGCCAAGCCGCGCGTCAATGCCGCAGGTGGCCTTGCCGCGATGCGTTATGTCATGGCACGTGGCAATGAAGTAGGAACCCTCAAGCTCTATCGAAAACTGCGAAGCCGCAATGCGTGTAAGACCTGCGCATTGGGTATGGGTGGGCAAGAAGGCGGGATGGTCAATGAGGCCGGTCACTTCCCCGAGGTGTGCAAAAAGTCTGTGCAAGCTCAGGCCGCGGATATGGGGCGCTCCATCACTGAGGCCGACCTGGCATCGCTGAGTCTGAGTGAGCTAGCCAGCTATTCCAGTGCCCAGATGGAAGCCCTCGGGCGCCTTACCTTTCCCATCGTCGTCAACAGCTCAGACTCCCATTTTCGACGAGTGAGTTGGGAGAGTGCGCTGGAAACCGTGACCAACGCGCTGCAATCAACGAGTGCCGATCGGACGTTCTGGTATTCCAGCGGACGGTCGAGTAATGAAGCGGGTTTCTTACTACAACTCATCGCGCGTGCTTACGGGACGAACAACGTAAATAACTGTTCCTACTACTGCCACCAAGCATCCGGCGTTGCGTTGAATTCGATCTACGGAAGTGGCACGGCATCCGTTGCCCTGAAGGATCTCGCGCAAACCGACTTGGTGATCCTCAGTGGTGCAAATCCGGCGAGCAATCATCCGCGACTCATGACCCAACTCATCAAACTTCGTCGCCGCGGTGGACGAGTGATCGTGATCAATCCGCTCTCCGAATTGGGATTGCGCAGATTTCGATTGCCATCTGATGTTCGTAGTTTCCTCGCAGGATCAGATATCTGCGATCTCTACCTGCAGCCCCATATCGGTGGTGACATCGCCCTTCACACCGCTCTACTCAAGGGCATTATTGAATCGCGCTCGATCGATGAGGAATTCATTTCCCACCACACGGAGAATTGGGATGACGTAGCCGCCGCCATCAATGCATTGAGCTGGGATGAACTCGTGGCCGCGAGCGGTGTTGCACGCAAGGAAATGTCTGCAGCCGT
>JBJOIE010000203.1:0-11336 GCA_046047295.1 Actinomycetota bacterium
CCCCCCACGTTTTTCTGACGAGGAGTAGTGTGCGCCTGCCATGACCGCTACTGATTCGGTGTCAGCACCGGCCATATCGAAGGTGACCGCCTATTCGGTGATCGCCTTAATCGCGTTCAACCTTCGGTTGGCCATCACCAGTGTGCCCTCGGTGCTGGAGGACATTGAGTTGGTCACGGGCTGGAGTGATGTCACCCTCGGTGCGTTGACGGGAATTCCAGTTCTGTGCATGGGCATCTTCGCGCTGGCTATTCCACGCTGGGCGGCGCGCTATGGAATGCCGGTTCTCATTCACATTGGCATTGTGGTGATGCTCGCAGCGATGGTGCTGCGCGGATTCCAGAGCTTGCCGGTTCTGCTCTTTCCCTCTGCATTCTTGGCTGGCGCATCTATCGCGATCCTGGGTGGTCTCGTTCCTGCCCTGGTGCGCAGTGTGCTTGCGCAGTCCGTGGGAACGGCATCCATTATTTGGACCACGAGCATGTTCATCGGTGCAGCGCTCGGTGGTGCGGTCACGCCGTATCTCGCATACTGGACGGGTTCCTGGGGATTCTCGCTGGCCTTTTGGATCGTCCCGGTCATCATCGCCGGTGTTGCCTGGTGGAGTTCTGGGAACTTAGGCCACGCGCGTCCACCCACGCCGGTGACATCACAACTTCGAGACTTGCCGTGGCGAAGTGTGCCCGCGTGGGCACTCACCATCTACATCGTTTTGAATTCGATCGTCTACTACAGCGCCGTGGCGTGGCTTGCACCCTCGTATGTGGACCTCGGCTACTCCCAAGAGGCCGCCGGCACACTCTTTGGTTTCTTCATTCTCGGTTCCATCTTCTCGGGTACTGCTTTCCCGTGGTTAATGCATCGATGGAATGCGCGCCGTTCCCTACTCGCAATCTCGGCGATAGGCGGCGCGATAGGTCTAGTGGTGATTGCACTTTTTCCCCTCGCTGCGCCCGAGTTAACGCTTTTTCTCTTCGGACTATTCCTCAGTGGTTCCTTCGCGATGACGCTGTCTTTGCTTAGTGAGTATGGCGCTGACATTCCGGCATCGGCCCGCCTCACGGCGATGGTCTTCTTCGTCACGTACACGGTGGCCGCTACCGGCCCTATCGTGAGCGGCCTACTTTTCGAGCTCACTCAATCCTGGACGAGTTCATTCCTCATTTTGGCGATCGCACTCGCCGCCCAGGTCCTTTTCGTCGCTCCCTTGCGCAAGGGAGTTGTGATTCACTAGTTCGCAGCAGTTATCTTTGCTGGCAGTGAATCCACGCCGTTCACAAAGTTGGAGCGTGTGCGAATAATCGGACCCTCCTGTTCGAAACGCACACCGCGACGCACGATCTCTTCCAGCAGGATTTTGATCTCTAGTCGGGCGAGCGGGGCCCCAAGGCATTGGTGAGGGCCCTGAGCCCCAAAGGACACCATCTTGGGCTTGATCGGGCGCTCGACATCGAACTTCAACGGATCCTCAAAGACCGTTTCGTCGAAGTTCGCCGAGGCGTACCACATAACCACCTTGTCGCCATTGGCAATACGAACGCCATCGAGGTCAGTATCTGTGGTGGCCGTGCGGCGCATATAGAGCACGGGGCTTGCGTAGCGGATGATCTCTTCCACGGCGCCAGGGATCAGATCCGGGTTCGCATGCAGTTTCTCGAGCTGATCCGGATTGTCCATAAAGGCTTTGATGCCATTGCTGATAGCGGTGCGCGTTGTTTCATTGCCGGCAAAGACGAGCACCTGGAACATGTTGGCGTATTCCACCGGGCTGAGCCGATCGCCATCTACCTCACTTTCTACGAGGGCCGTCACTAGATCGTCATGCGGATCCCTTCGCCGCTCGTCACCGAGTTTGGTTCCGTATTCGAAGAGTGCGTGCGCGGCCGGTGAATTAAATGGCAGTAGGTCGAGGGGGGTGGTGTTTCCATATGCATCCGGTGGGAGTTCAACACCGCCGGAGACCAGGTGATCGGATAACTCCACCATGTAATCGGCGTCTTCCTTGGGAACGCCGAGGATGTCCACGATCACGCGAATGGGCAAGGGAGCCGAAATGGCCCGCACGATGTCTACATTTCCAGCGGTTATGGCCTCATCCACCAACTGAATAGCGATCTCTCGGGTGGCTTCCTCATAACTCTTTACGCGGCGCGTGGTGAAAGCCGGCATTCCCAGTCTGCGCAGTCGCACATGCTCGGGGGGATCGGTATCGATGATCGATCGGCGCGCATCCATGGCCTCCTGGGTGAGGTCCCAAAGATTGGTCATGCCCTTGGCGTTGGAAAAGGTATGTGGATCACGAGTAACAGTGACCAGGTCCGCATAGCGGGTAATCGCCCAATACGGTTTGCCTTCGTAGTAGCGCAGCGCTATCGGTTCTTCCTGGCGCATCTGGCGGAAGACTTCGTGGGGAATGCCATCGGCATAGAGGTCTGGATCCGTGATGTCCACTGGTTGAGCGGTGGTGCTACTCATCAGCCCTCCTCGGGAATCAACACGAAACGACCTTCCACGTCACCGGCATGCAAACGCTCGTGCGCGTTCTGAGCCTGCTCAAGTGGGAGCCGTTCAATAGGCGAATGCAATTCGTGCTGCTGGGCGAGTGCCACGAGTTCGGCGAGTTGATCACGCGTTCCCCACACCGAGGTCATGAACTTCGCTTCATGGGGAACGGCACCGAAACCAAAGGGGATCGTTCCACCGTAGAGCCCCACCACCACTGCAATGCCTTGCCGAGCCACGTGATCACGTGCGGTGGCCAGTGTTGCTTCGGCACCAACGAAATCAATAACGGCAGTAAACGTGCCTTCAACCTCACCGGGTGCCACCACGTGATCGGCTCCGAGTGACGCGGCAATCTCGCGCTTAGCCGGCGATGCATCGACCACGGTCACTTCTGCGCCCGATTGGATCTTGAGGAACTGCAATCCGAATTGACCGAGGCCGCCCGCGCCGATAACGAGTGCCCGCGGAGCCTTGGCCGCGGCGAGCACCGGGAGAGTGTGGCTGACGGCCCGGTAGGCGGTGAGGCCACCGCAGGCCAGGGGTGCGGCCTTGGCAGGATCAAGATCCCCCAGTGGGATCAGATAGTTGACATCGGGAACCGACATGCGTTCGGCGTATCCGCCGTGACGGAAGAGCCCGGCCTCGGTGGCGTTCGGGCAGATCATTTCCTGCCCAGAAGCGCAGGCCCAGCAGTCCGGCTGGCGGCAGCCCCAGCACGCATAGACCAAGACATTGCCCAGTTCCGGGTGGTGCGCAGCCACCTCATGGCCCAGGATGATGGGCAGGTTCGTGGGGTAATCACCCGCGGCCGCGTGGAGGTCTGAATGACAGATTCCGCAAGCGAGCACGTCCACCACCGCACCGTCGGCGGTGGCCTCCGGCTCGGCGAATTCGGTCAGCACCAGGGGAGCCCCCGGTGTTTCGAGTACCACAGCGCGCACGTTCAACCTCCATACTTCCCTGGCAAATTCCCCCCAAGGGGGCACCCCTCACACTACATTTATCAAGTATTAGATCCGCGCGATTGGGGAAATTGATGCAGCAGAGCAGCCGGCGCACCTGGGCCGAGGTGGCCACCATGTGCGAGGAGAACGGGATCCACACGGTCGAGTGCATGTTCGTGGATACCTGGGGCATTCCCCGGGGTAAGCGCATCCCTACTCGGCAGTTCCTCCGCGGTTCCGGATTTGCCATCGCCAGCGTGGTCTACTCCTGGGATCCCACCTGCTTCATCTTCGATACACCGTGGGTAGATATGGAAACGGGCGTGCCAGACATGCACGCCGTTCCCGATCTTGATTCTTTCCGCATTGCAGGTTGGACCGAAGGCGTTGCCGTTGTCATGTGCGACACGGTCTATCCCGACACCCACGAACCCATCGAGATGGATGGGCGCGCAATGCTCAAGCGTCAGGTCGCGCGATTGGCAGAACTCGGCTTCGAAGTTGATGCGGCAACGGAACTCGAGGCGCACTTCTTCACCGAGGATTGGCAGCCGCTCTATAACGACATCAACTGCTACTCCATCGCTCGCGGCGCGGAGATGGAATATTTCATGCTCGATATCAGGGAATCGCTTCGTAAGACCGGCATTGAAGTGGAAGCTTCCAATGTGGAGTACGGGCCCGGTCAAACGGAAATCAATCTCCGATACGGCCCGGTGATGGACATGGCTGATGCGACTGTGCTCTTTAAGTACATCGTGCGCACCGTGGCCAAGCGCCATGGCATCAACACCACCTTCATGGCCAAGCCCTACCTCACCGAAGCCGGAAATGGCATGCACGTGCACCAATCGCTCACCAGAAACGGTGACAATGACTGGGCTGGCTGTGATGAAGACTCCGTGATTGGCAATGCGTGTATGCGCAAATACCTCACAGGGCTCCTGGCCCACCACAAGGAACTTCAATTGGTCATGACACCCACCTTGAGTGGCTTCCGCCGCGTTGAGGATTACTCGTTCTCACCCACGCAGGTCACCTGGGGCCTGGATAATCGTCTAGTAGGCGTGCGCTCCATCGTGGGCGCGGGTAATGCCAACCGACTTGAGGTGCGTTGGGCCGCAGCTGATGCGAATCCCTATCTGGTTCTCGCGGGTTGTCTCGCTGCAGGAATTGATGGCCTGGAAAATGACTACGAACTCATGCCGCAGGTCACCGGTGATCCGCATGCACAGGAGCAGTGGGAGCGCCTGCCCGGAACCATTGAGGGTGCTATCGAGAACTTCGATACCCCATTCAACCGCGCCACATTCGGTGATGTATTCGTGGACAACTTCATTGTCATCCAGAGACGTGAGGCCGAGGAATTCGCGTCCAACGCCACGGGTGAAGGCGTTTCGGACTGGGAGATCGCGCGTTACCGAGCGGTGATCTAATGCGCTTCCTGTTGATTAGCCACGAACCCGAGGCTGCCGCTGGAAGTATGGGACGAATTTTGGCCGAGCGTGGCATCGAGACTGAGGTACACGTCATTCTCGAGGATCCAGACAACCCGAATACGCAGTTCCCTTCTATCGAGAACTACGACAGTGTGATCGCCTTCGGCTCATTCTGTAATGCTCACGATCCCGCCGTGCGGCATTGGGTTGAGCCGGAGATCGCCCTGATTTCCTCGGCTGTAGAAACGGATACCCCTTACCTCGGGGTGTGCTTCGGTGGTCAATTGCTCGCCGAGGCACTCGGCGGCAGTGTGGCACCGGCTCCCGAGGGCATGGACGAAATCGGACTCATCGAGTTCGAATCTGACGTCCTCCCGTCGGGCCCCTGGTTTTCCTGGCATGAGGATCGCTATGAACTTCCAACGGATGTGGAGGTGCTCGGAACTAATGCCAACGCCATCCAGCTCTTCCGAAAAGGAAAGGCGGTAGGAACCCAATTCCACCCCGAGGCCGAACTCCCATTGGTGAGCATGTGGACCGAGGTGGGTGCGGATCACATTCCTGAGCGGACGAGTGCGGATGAGATTCACCATGATCTGATTGCTCATCACGATGCACTTGAGAGCAACTGCCGCGCACTCATTGACTGGTTCTTAGCTGATGTAGTTGCTGGTGGTTCGCCGGATAACAATGGTGCACATGTCAAATGAAGCCGCTCCGCTAGCGGGCATCATTGTTGTCTCGATGGAGCAGGCAATCTCTGCGCCCTTTGCCAGCCGGCAATTGGCCGATCTAGGTGCAACGGTGATCAAAGTGGAGCGCCCAGAGGGTGACTTTGCTCGCCATTACGACTCCATTGTGAAGGGTACGAGCGCGTTTTTCGTCTGGGCTAATCGTGGGAAGCAATCGATCACCGTTGATATGGCTCATGATGCGGAGGTCGCAACACTTGAGGCACTGATCGCTGGCGCAGATGTATTTATCCACAATATTTCCCCGAGCGCCGCAAAGCGCCGCGGGATAGATGCCGCTTCACTGCACGCACGCTTTCCACATCTCATCGCATGCGAGATTTCTGGTTATGGCGCCGAAGGGCCACGTGGTGGCGATAAGGCGTATGACCTTGCCATCCAGGCCGAGGCCGGGGTCTTTTCGGTCACCGGTAATGAAGAGATGAGCAAGGTGGGATTCTCGGTGGCAGATATTGCCTCCGGCATGTACGCACTGAGCAGCATCCTCGCCGCACTCGTCAAGAAGGAACGCACGGGTGAGGGCTCGGCCATCTCACTATCAATGTTGGAATGTCTCGCCGAATGGGTCTCGGCACCCATGTATGCCGCTGTTTACGGAAAGGGGCAGGCACCGCGCACTGGCCGCAGGCACCATGCCATTGCTCCCTATGGCACGTTCAACCTTTCAGATGGGCGGACGGTTCTCCTTGCGGTGCAAAGTGACCGTGAGTGGTGCGATATGGCGGAGCACCTTCTTGGCGATGCCGCGCTTGGCACCGATCCCCGGTTCGTCACCAACTCTGATCGGCTCGCACACGTAGATGAATTGGAGGCGCTGATCCGGGAGGCTCTCGCTGCACAGAGTGTCGATGTGACACTCGAGCGCCTACGTTCCGGGCGCACGGCCTTCGCCTGGGTCAATGACTTACAGGGTGTGTGGAATCACGAGCAGTTGCGGGCACAGGGTCATTTCCATGATGTGCGAACCGATAGTGCAACTGTGGAAATGATCGCACCACCCTTTGGGTTCCACGGCGCAGGTCCGCTCAATGACTGGATTCCGGGCCTGAATGAACACGATGACGTGATCATTGAACAGGTGATCGCGCGGGGTAAGGCGCGAAACTAATAGGACTTGGGTAAGCCCAATACGTGTTGCCCGAGATACGCCAGCACTAGGTTGTTATTTATCGGTGCCACTTGGTAGAGGCGAGTCTCCCGGAATTTTCGCTCCACGTCATACTCCACAGCGAAACCGAAGCCACCGTGTGTATCCAGTGCAGCATTGGCAGCCGCCCAGGAAGCTTCGGAGGCCAGGAGTTTGGCCATATTCGCTTCCTCCGCGCACTTTTCACCGGCATCAAATAGGCGAGCGGCTTCGAATCGAATCATGTCTGCTGCGCGTAATTGCGCGTAGGCACGCGCCAAGGGAAATTGAACCCCTTGATTAGCGCCGATTTCATGACCGAAGACCACGCGCTCATTCGCGTAATCCACCGCTTTCTGAAGCAGGAACCTGCCATCACCAATGCACTCAGAGGCAATGAGGATGCGCTCAGCATTCATTCCATCAAGGATGTAACGGAAACCCTTACCGATCTCACCTATGAGTGAATCTTCGGGAATGACCACGTCATCAAAGAACACTTCAGTGGTGTTGTGATTGATCATCGTGGGAATCGGCTTGATAGTCAGCCCGGGAAGATCCCTGATGTCGAAAATAAATGTGGAAAGGCCGTCCGTGGGCTTTTCACACTCTTCGATGGGGGTTGTGCGGGCGAGGAGCAGCATGAGATCCGAATACATGGCGCGTGAGGTCCAGATTTTCTGGCCGTTGATACGCCATCCTTCGGGGATTCGCTCCGCGCGCGTGCGAATACGTGTGGTTTCTGATCCCGCTTCTGGCTCGGTAACGCCGAAAGCTTGGAGGCGCAATTCTCCCGAAGCGATCCCGGGGAGATAGCGCTGCTTTTGTTCCTGACTTCCGTGCCGCAGCAGGGTGCCCATGATGTACATCTGCGCATGGCAGGCAGCTGGGTTTCCACCCGATGCTGAAATCTCCTCGAGGATGATCGAAGCCTCGGTCAGGCTGGCACCCCCACCACCGAATTCTTCGGGGACGAGTGCGCCGAGGAACCCTGCATCGGTGAGCGCATTTACGAACTCGGATGGGTAGCCCTCGGGCTCAAGGCCGCGCCAGTAAGCACCATCGAAGCGCTCGCAGACGGCCTGCACACCTTCGCGGAGGTCATCGAAGGTGGAATCCTTCCCCAATTTCATGCGCTATTTGTATCATTGATAAGAAATACTTGCTGGGGTTGAGCAGAATAGGTCCATGACTGCCACTGACCCGATTCTCAGCGATCCAATCCTTAGCGATCCGACGTACCGAGACTGGGCGTCCCTGCGCACCGGATTCACCTTCCCGAGCGATCTCCTCATTAATGGGGCCTGGGTTCCTGGATCCACCCGCATGCCGGTGACCAGCCCGGTGGATGGGTCCATCATCGGCGAGGTTGCCTCGGCGGATGCCAATGATGTGGACCGAGCGGTGCACGCTGCCCGGGTTGCCTTTGAGGATGGGCGATGGTCAGGCCTATCACCCGTGCAACGCAAGGACATCCTCATTCGGTGGTCCCAGTTATGTGATGAGCGCCGCGATGATCTCGCGCTCGCGCACGCACTTGAGATGGGCAAGCCAGCACGTGAAGCACGTGCGGTGGATATGCGCGCGGTCATCAACACCCTGCGGTGGTTCGGGGAGGCAATCGACAAGATCCTTGATGAGATTCCCAATGTTCCTGCCGATGCACTCGCCATGATCACCCGTGAACCAGCGGGAGTGGTGGGTGCGGTTGTTCCATGGAACTTTCCCCTCACCATGGCGGCGTGGAAACTGGCCCCTGCCCTCGCGGCCGGTTGCACGGTGGTGCTCAAACCTGCCGAGGAATCCCCGATTAGCGCACTCCTCCTCGCGCAACTTGGGATGGAAGCAGGGCTCCCCGATGGTGTATTGAATGTGGTGAATGGCCCAGGGGAAATTACCGGCCAAGCACTCGGCCGCCATCCCGATGTTGACGTGCTCACGTTCACCGGGTCTACGGCAGTGGGTCGAATGTTCATGGAATATTCGGCGGCGTCCAATCTCAAGCGAGTGTGGCTCGAACTCGGTGGCAAGGGCGCAAATGTGATCTTCCCGGATGCCAACCTAGACAAGGCAGCGAGTACCGCGGCCTGGTCGATCTTCTATAACGCGGGTCAGATGTGTAGTGCAGGATCACGCCTGCTCGTCCACGAATCGGTTCACGACGAAGTGGTGCAGAAGGTGCTCGATGTTGCCTCCACAATGCAGCCCACGAATCCACTGGACAATGCCGCCCCCTTGGGCGCGGTGGTCAGCAGGCAACACCGGGATCGCATTCACTCCATGGTGGAGGCCGGAGTAGCCGAATCCGGCGCGGTGGTCACGGGCGCATCACCTGTACTCGAAGAAACGGGCGGCTCCTACTACCCACCAACGGTGATCGATGGCGTTCGCCCCGATTCCCTGCTGGCACAACAGGAACTCTTTGGTCCGGTGCTGGCGGTTACCACATTTGCCAATGAGCGCGAGGCTCTAGAGCTGGCTAACTCCACGCCCTATGGGCTTGCATCAGCCGTGTGGACCTCTGATCTCAACCGAGCGCATCGTTTCTCCCGCGGGATGAAAATGGGCGTAGTCTGGGTCAACTGTTACGAGGAGGGGGATCTCACGGTGCCATTCGGGGGAGTGAAGCAGTCCGGTTTCGGCCGGGACAAGAGCTTGCATGCACTGGAAAAGTTCTTCGACATTAAGACAACCTGGATCGATCTCTCGGAGTAGATGCATGGATCCTGTTCGTCGCCCACCACGTCGGCGCAACCTCGCAGAGGATGTTGCCGAATACATCCGCGGCAGCATCATGTCCGGAACCCTGCTCCCCGGTGAGCGGATAGACCAAGACGCCATCGCAGCGGAGTTGGGTGTCAGCCGGCTTCCTGTGCGGGAAGCGCTGATCAGCCTGGACAGGGAGGGCCTCATTCGAAACCTTCCCCGCCGGGGTGCCTTTGTTGCCGAGATGGACAGGGAAGACGTTCTTGATCACTATCAACTCTTCGGTCAGGTGGCCGGGCTTGCTGCCGCCCGCGCCGCAGCCCGCATGAATACGGAGGAAGTAGATCGGCTTGCTGATGTCCATGAACGCATGCACGCATCAACGGATCGCGATGAGCAACGCAAACTCAATCACGAGTTCCATCGCCTCATCACGAAGGCAGCGAATAGCCCACGCATCACGAGCATGGTCTCGCTGCTGTCCCGTTCACTGCCTATGCCTTACGCAGATTTTTCCGAGGGCTGGTTATCTGATGCTGATCGCCAACACTCGGAGATCATTGATGCCTTCCGCAGGAAAGACACCCTCGCGGCTCAACGCGCAATGGAGCAACACATCATGGTGAGCGGGGCGCACGCGGCCGAGGTGCTGGCTGATATGGGTTTCTTTACTGCTCGCTAGCGCGATCTCTCGGCCAAGACAACCCCCGCCAAAATCAATGCTCCGCCGAGCATTTGAATGATGGTCATCGTTTCACCCAGCAGAATCCATGCGAAGGTAATGGCAAGCAATGGCTCCATCAAGCCGACCGTGGAAGCTTGCGATGCTCTGAGGTGATGCAGCGAAACGATGGTGAGCCAGAACGGGATGATCGTTCCCAACAGAATCATCCAGAGCGTGAGCGTCCAGATAGGCGCAACGAGCTCAAAGGTGCCGAGGGGTACGGCATTGCCTTGCAGGGATGACCAGGGATAGCTCCACCATGGAGCGGCGATCGCCCAAAAAAGTGACGCTGCGCCGAAGCCCCACATCGTGAGTGAGACGGCATCGCGTGGTGGTTCGCCGTGCACAATCCTTTCACCCATCAAGAAGTAGATGGCCAGGGCGATCGCCGCGCCAAGTGCAGCAGCCACGCCCACTGGAGCCAGCGTGAAACCCTGTCGCACCTCAGCAACGAGGGCGAGTCCGAGCAGGGAAATGGCCAGGGCGAGCCAGACCGTTTTGCGCGTTGGTTCGCGATATCCAAAGCGAAACCAGAGGGCAACCATGATCGGTGCGGTGAATTCGATGAGCAGTGCAACACCAACGCTTAAATATTCCAGTGCTACGAAATAGAGGTACTGCGTCATCGCAACGCCGAGCACGCCGTATACGAGCAGCGGAATGATCTCCTTGCGGCGAATACGCAGTGCTTGGCGATTGGTCACCGCTACGAACAGGAAGAGAAGTAAAAACGCCCCGGTGACTCGAATCTGTGAGAGGCGCGCGGAATCTAAGCCACTGAGGAGCAGGGTCTTCGAGACTGTTCCGTTGAGTGCGAAGGCTGTTGCTGCAGCAAGATAGAACAGGTAGCCGCGGGTGCGATTGGGATGCCTGTCTTGACGAACACCTGGAATCGGTTCAGCAAGATCACTCACCGAGGCTCACTTGATGTGCTCATGGTGTGTGGCATCGGTAGGTCTCGATGGCCTGCTCATAGACCGCGATTGTTTGCCGGGCGATCGATGACCAGGAGAAGTGTTCGATGGCGCGTGCGCGTCCCGCAACACCCATTGCACGAGCCATGTCCGGATTATTTGCCAAGGTGTTCACTGCGGCTGCCAGGCCTGATTCAAATTCTGCGGTTTGCCCAGCCGTGTACTC
>JBJOIE010000204.1:0-3727 GCA_046047295.1 Actinomycetota bacterium
ACCTCAACGGTACGGGACGTTAGGCTCACCGCAAGTCAGCGGCCCCTGGGGCAGCGGCTCGTGCCAAGGAAAGGATCGTGATGAGCGCACCGCTGAGTGCAAGTGCTTGGGCCTTCGCTGATGCATGGGTCTCTGAGAATGAAGCACTACGTCAGGCCAGGGATCGTTCCGCTGAGTTGGGCCTTGAGGCCCTCGGTGCCGCAGCTGCGAGCACGCTCATGTTGCTGACGTCGGCCATTAATGCCCAAGCGGTCATCGAAGTAGGTACTGGTGCAGGCATAAGTGGTGCGGCAATTCTTTCGGGCATGACGAGGGGTGGGGTCCTCACCACGATCGATGTCGAGGCCGAGCACCAGCGCGCTGCTAAAGAAACCTTTACCGAGGCCGGATTCAGCCCCTCACGTAGCCGGATGATCGTGGGCCGAGCCCTTGACGTTCTCCCCCGGATGTCCGATGGCGCCTATGACATGGTGGTTGTGGACGGTGACCGAGCCGAGTACCCGGCAATCGTCGCGCAAGCCAAGCGCCTGCTGCGCATTGGCGGCCTGGTGGTCCTGATCGGGATGCTCGATGAACAGGGAATCGCCGATCCAGCTCATCGGGACGTGGAAACCCTCGCCCTGCGTGATGCAGCGAGCGAACTCGAACATGACGACGATTGGCTGCCAGCCATGATTACCGCTGGGCCGGGGATGCTCGTGGCACAACTCGTGGAACGTCCCGAGGAATAAGGAACTATTAAGCGGGGACCGCTCCTAGGAGCGCGTCACGGACTTACTTAGCGGGGACGGCTCCTAGGAGCGCGTCACGGACTTACTTAGCGGGGACGGCTCCTAGGAGCGCGTCCCCGAGATCCTTGACCTCGGTGGCATTGAGCTCCACGACCAGACGGCCGCCACCTTCCAGGGGTACTCGCATCACGTAACCGCGACCCTCCTTGGTGACCTCGAGCGGACCATCGCCCGTTCTCGGCTTCATCGCGGCCATCTGTAACCCCTTTCGTAACCAGAACGTCCATTATCCCCTATTGGGGGTGGGAGCGTCCCCCGGGGATGCCGCCCTGGGGAGCACACCGGTCTCGACCAGCCGCCCGAAGGCCTCAAGGGAATGGCGCACGCCCGCACGGAATCCAGGCCTAATCAGGGGCCAACCGGCTGCCCCAACTGCCCCGAGTGGCAGGACGAGGTCCTCGGCCCAAACGAACCGGGAGCGACCCTGGGGCAACGCCAGGACTTCCATGATGCCGGTGCCCTGCACCACAGAGCCGGTGTGCTCAACATCGACTCGATACGGCTCCTCGTAGCGGGTGATGATCATGGTGTCCCAGAAACCCAGTGGTGGCACCTTCCCACCCAAGGGTGTTCCGGTCCAGGCCGCGAGAACCGATCCCACACTGTGCCCATCACCGGAGCGCACCTCCACGTGGGTACCCACCATCCACATGCCTTGATTGGCCCACTGGGTGAACCCCGCGAATACTGCGGTGACCGGGGCATTGATCACCACGTCCACGCTGAGATGGGTGACTCGGGGGCGCCCGAGAAAGTGAATCAACGAAGTACGTGCGCTCACTGCCGCTTCTCCAAGCGCTGAATTCGTTCCTGGAGGCCCGCGATCGTGGCGTCAACCTCATCCATCCGATAACCCCGCATCACCACGTCGAACTGGAGCTGGCCATCGAGGGTGTCCGGGCGCCGATCACGGTTGGCTGGCTCGAGGGCGGGCTGCCATTTGGTCCTCGACCACACCCACACGGCAGCGGCGATGACCCCGATGGCCAGGAGAACGAAGAAGAGGGTCATCCACGGCATGCTCCGATTCAACCATTTGCGCGCGGAACCCGCCCCTGCTGGCCTTCGATTACTTGAATGTTCAATCAGTTAATTTTTAATCTTTGGAGGAAGTAGTAAGCGACCTGTCAGCAACCACCGGCACCTAGGTCATCGACCAGTCCCACAACAGCATCGCCTTTACCGTTCGTCACGCGATGATCGCGAAGGTTCGCGGTGAGTTCGCCGACTTCAGCGGCAGCATGACCCTCGATGGAGCCAACCCCGCGGCGAGCAGCGCAGAGTTCGTTGCCCAGGCCGCGAGCATCAACACCGGCAGCGCCGATCGCGATGGCCACCTGAAGTCTGCTGACTTCCTTGATGTCGAGAAGTTCCCCACCGTGACATTTACCTCCACCTCGGTGGCAACCAAGGGAAATGATTTTGTGGTGACCGGTGATTTCACCATCCATGGCGTGACCAAGAGCGTTCCGGTGACCTTCGAGCTCGTGGGCATCAGCCAGGATCCCTTCGGCAATACCCGCATCGGATTCGAAGGATCGGCAACAATCAACCGCAAAGACTTCGATCTCACCTGGAACGCAGCACTTGAAAGTGGCGGTGTTCTTGTCAGCGACGAGGTGAAGATCAGCCTGGACGTCGAAGCAATCAAGCAGGCCTAGTTTGCATCACTAGCCGGGTGCGTGACCAACCAGCGCCGCATGCGCTCGAACACGTCACGCACCTGGCTCGTGCTCACTCGCTCATCAGCGTGGTGCGCCAAGGATGGATCCCCTGGGCCGAAATTCACCGCAGGCACATCGAGTGCGCTGAATCGAGCCACATCCGTCCAGCCATATTTGGGAGCAACCTCCGTGCCGATCGCGGCAATAAATTCCTGCACCGCAGGTTGGTCTAGGCCGGGACGAGCTCCCGCCGCACTATCCACCACATTCCAGGTTGCAGCCGGAACATTGAGCACCTCACGCAAGTGCGCCAGTGCCTGTTCCTCACTTCGATGCGGGGCGAACCGATAGTTCACCGTCACCGTGCACTCATCAGGAATCACGTTGCCGGCTACCCCACCACGAATGCCCACCGCGTTGATTCCCTCGCGATATTCCAAGCCATCCACTACCGGGCGCTCGGGTTGGTAGGTGCTGAGCCTGCTCAGAATCTCACCCGCCGCATGGATCGCATTACTCCCCTGCCAGGCGCGGGCACTATGTGCACGAACCCCGGGAACCGTGATTTCCGCACGCATGGTTCCCTGACATCCGGCCTCAACGATTCCATTACTTGGTTCCATCAGAATCGCGAAGTCACATCCCAAGAGCTCAGGTTGCTCACGCATGATCACACCAAGACCATTACGTGAGGCATCGATCTCCTCACACTCGTAGAACACGTACGTGACATCAAGCACCGGCTCGGCGATCTCGGATGCAAGCAGTAGCGCGATGGCCACCGCCGATTTCATGTCCACCGCACCAAGGCCGAGCAGCCACTCGCCCTCGATCCGATGCGGGATATTGCCGTGTGCGGGGACCGTGTCTAGGTGGCCACCAATCAGCACCCGTTGGGCTCGGCCCAGAAGTGTGCGCGCCACTACGGAATTGCCCACGCGCGTCACCTCAAGATGCGCATGTGCACGCAGGGCTTGTTCCACGGCATCGGCTAGCGGACCTTCGGAGCCCGATTCACTAGGTACATCGATAAGTGCGGCAGCCAACCTGATGACATCACCCTCAGAGATGGGGAGTTCTACGTTGCTGCCCTCGCCTGCCACCCCGCTACGGTAGTGCGATGCACATCAGCGAATCCGCATCTGCACTCGGCCTGGCCACCAACTACCAAGGTTCCCCCCTCGACGTTTGGTATCCAGCACCCGCTCTTGGCACCTCACCCACTGATGTGGCGCACCTTGATGCGGCAATAACGCACGATGAACTGCGCGG
>JBJOIE010000205.1:0-3753 GCA_046047295.1 Actinomycetota bacterium
GATCAGGATGATCATCAGAACTGCCAGAGAGCGGTGGGTCCATCGCTCGGCTCGGGTGAATCGTTGGATATCAGACAACGGGTTCATCGCTTCTGCCATTTGAGGAACCCACCCAGGCATCGATGTCATAGCCTCGTTGCTCCCAGTAACCAGGGATCACGGAATCAACCACTTCTATCCCTGAGAGCCACTTCAGTGACTTATAGCCATACATCGGAATCACGTAGAGGCGCACCGGTGCTCCGTGCTTAACTTCAAGTGGCTTGCCAAACATGTGCGTTGCAATCAGTACCTGTTGTCCGAGTGATTGCTCCATGGTGAGTGATTCGGTATAGACGCCATCGAATGATGTGAAGCGCAAGGCAGGTGCTTGCATGTCTGCCTCGGCTGCTTTCAAAACATCTTCGAGTAACACGCCCGACCACGGCACGTCATCCACGCGCCAACCCGTCACGCACTGAAAGTCTTTGGTCACCTGGGTTTGGGGAAGCGCGCCGATGTCTTCCATGGAGAGCGAAAGATCTTTACCCACGCGGCCAAACACATCCAGGCGGTACGTGGCTGGATCGAAATCGGGATAACCGCTGGTGACCGTATAGATCCGAAATCCACCTGCCGAGGGGATCAACGAGGAGACCCCGGGAATTGCACCCACGGTGTCGCTGATGGCCTGGGTTGCTGGGCGTCCGAGGGCCACTCCCACGGCACCCAGGCCCACCATGCCAAGCACTACCCGGCGCCCAACCGGTGTACCAGGTGCTGTCATGCCTCTATGGGAACACGGAATTTCGCATTCGGCACAGCAAGCGGGCCGAATCCCTTAAATACGTGACGCGCCGATCTATGGAGCGGGTGACGAGATCCGTCGCTGCGCTCCTCCCGATTCGTGAAGCGCCGCTCTCTGGAGCGGGTGACGAGAATCGAACTCGCATGACCAGCTTGGAAGGCTGGGGCTCTGCCATTGAGCTACACCCGCGTACTGTCCGAGAACAGTGGAAGGAGTCTACGGGTTATCCGTGGGCGGCCCTTCGTGAGGCTTTGCTGGCTCGAAGGGATCGGGATTTCTCGTAGAGCTCGATGAAGTCCGCCATGGTCATGGCGCCCACGGCCCAACCGATGACATCGAGGGGGAGTTTCTCGAGTCGGGTGAACCGAACGCAGGATTTTCCGGCGTGCAGACGATTGCCGGAGGCCGCGTATCGGTCCTCGAATTCGGCCCGTAGGGCATCGTCGCCGTAGATCGCCATGAGGTAGACGGCCATGTGGTTCTTCTGCGAGGCAAGTGCCGCGAAGGACAGGGGCTCACCGTTATATGTGTGGGGAACAACAGACAGGGGAACCTCGTACGAGATCATTCCCCAGCGCATGGTTTCCACGATGCCGTCTGGGAGGTTGCCGAGGATCACAGCGCGTACCGCAGCGATGGCATCTCTTCTGTCAGCGGGTAGGGAGGCGAGGTACTCCTCCACCGTGGTTGCCTCACTGCGCATTGGGTGAGCCTAGGTGAGCCGCGAGGCCCGATGTGGTGCTTAAGGTGCTGCGCCCTAGACTTTCGGCGGCCTGCGCGGGGCGTAGCGTAGTGGCTAGCGCGCCTGCTTTGGGAGCAGGAGATCGGGAGTTCGAGTCTCCCCGCCCCGACCACCTGTTCGTCGTTTCTATAGAGGAGTGCTGTGAAGACCGAAGTTGAGAACCTCACGCCCACGCGGGTCAAGATCAGCGTTGAGGTGCCCTATGAAGACCTCAAGCCGAGCTTCGATGCTGCATATGCACGTATCGCCAAGCAGGTGAATGTGCCTGGTTTCCGTAAGGGCAAGGTTCCAGCACGCGTTATTGAACAGCGCTTCGGGCGCGAAGCCGTGATCGAAGAGGCTGTCAACGATGCCCTCCCCAAGGCTTATGACGATGCCGTTCGTGAAGCAAAGATCGTGCCCGTGGGCCGCCCCGAGGTTGACATTGCTGAGGTCAAAGATGGTGAGCCGCTGAGCTTCACCGCCGAGGTTGATGTTCGCCCGGAGTTCGACCTACCGGCATTCGATTCACTGACTGTCGAGGTTGATGCAGCCGAAGTGACGGACGCTGACGTGGACGCGCAGATTGATAGTTTGCGTGGTCGCTTTGCTGATCTCAAAGACGTAGATCGCGCGGCTGCCGATGGCGACATCCTGCTCGTGGATATCTCTGGTGCCACACCCGATGGTGTTGCCGTTGAGGATCTCTCCGGCCCTGCACTGTCCTATGAACTCGGCACTGACGGCATGCTCCCCGGCTTCGACGATGCCGTGCGCGGCGCGAGCGCAGGTGACGTGCGCACATTCGAATTCACTCCTCAAAATGGTGACTGGGCAGGCACGGAGATGACCGTCACGGTCAACGTGACCAAGGTGCGCGAACGCGAACTACCTGAGCTCGATGCGGATTTCGTTTCGATGGCCTCTGAATTCGACACCGTTGAAGAGCTTCGTGACGATGTGCGTACCCGCCTTGCCCGTTTGAAGCGCCTTGAGCAGGGTGCTCAGGCACGGGAGAAGGTTCATGAAGTCCTCTTGCAGCAGATCGTGATTCCGCTGCCCGAGGGCGTTATCGCAGCCGAGGTGGAAGCCCACTTCGAAGACGGTCACGATTCCGGCGCCGAGCACCGCGCTGAAGTAGAAGAGCAGGCGCGGCAAGGGCTCAAGAGTCAATTCATCCTGGACAAGATCGCCGAGGGTGAAGAAATCGGTGTTGACGAAACTGAACTGTCCGCGTGGTTGGTTCAGCAGGCACCGCGTTACGGAATGAGCCCGGATCAATTCGCTAAGGCCCTCGTTGACGCAGGACAAGTGGGAATGGCGATGCAAGACATTCGCCGCGCCAAGGCCCTGGCACTCGTCCTCGAATCTGCTCGCGTGGTGGATACCACCGGTGCGGTGGTGGATCTGGCCGCACTTGATGCCGATGTTGCGGCCGTAGGAGCTTGAGACGGTTTCCGGGGGCTGATTTCGGCTCTGAGTGAACCGTGGCCTTTCGGGGCACCGATTGCGGCTGTGTCGGGCTAGGGTTGTGTCATGTCCTCTGCGATGAACCTCCCTGATTTTCGTTCGCCTGGTGGCGGCATGACCGGCTTTGGCGACATGCTCGATGAGCGCCTGCTGCGCGAACGCATCATTTGGCTTGAGGGTGAGGTGCGCGATGAAAACTCCAATCGCATTGCCAAGCAGCTTCAAGTTCTGGCTGCCGAGGATCCCGAACGAGACATCACCCTGTACATCAACTCACCTGGTGGCTCGATCACCGCTGGCATGGTCATCTACGACACCATGCAGTTAATTCCCAACGATGTCACCACCATCGCGATGGGCCTTGCCGCATCCATGGGCCAGTTCCTGCTCTGCGCGGGTGCTGCAGGCAAGCGCTACGCCACCCCGAACACGCGGATCATGATGCACCAGCCCTCCGGTGGCCTGGGCGGTACCGCGAGCGACATCAAGATCCAGGCTGAGCAGATGCTCTTCATCAAGAAGCGCATGGCCAAGCTCATCGCCGATCACACCGGGCAGACTCTCGAGCAGATCGAGGCGGACTCCGACCGCGACCGCTGGTTCGATGCCGACGAGGCGCGGGAGTACGGGATCATCGACCACGTCTACTCCACGCACGCCGACGCCCCCAAGGCCGGCAAGGGAGGCAGCAAGTGAACCAGCATCAGACCTTCGTCCGGGCCGCTGAGCGCACGGCACCCCAGGCTCGCTACATCCTTCCCGAGTTCCGGGAGCG
>JBJOIE010000206.1:0-3704 GCA_046047295.1 Actinomycetota bacterium
ACGGTCTCACTATCAAGGATGTTCCAGATGTGGAAGACATCCAACGCAATGTCTACGAATACATCGAGGCCGACGAAAAGCGGCGGCGCGGAAACGACTAGGTTCACCGAGTGAACGCAGAGGCCCCACGTGTGGGGATGGTGGGCGGTGGCCAGCTGGCCCGCATGTCCGCAGCACCCGCTGCAGCTCTAGGCATCAATTTCCGGATTCTCGCCACTTCCTTCGACGAATCAGCTGCTCAGGTGGTGCGCGATGTTCATCTCGGTCGCCATGATGATGAGCGCGCGGTGCTCGACTTCGCTGATGGATGCGATGTTGTGACTTTTGACCATGAGCACGTTCCACCGATGATCCTGGAACGTGTGGAGGCTCGTGGTGTGGCTGTGCGGCCGGGGCCCAGCGCGCTGTTCCATGCACAGGACAAGGTGCACATGCGCCAGGCCCTCACCGATGCCGGTTTCCCGGCACCGAAGTGGCGAGTAATTGACTCCCTCGAATCCGCCATGGGCGCGGGTATCGAACTGGGCTATCCCGTGATTGCGAAAACCTCCCGCGGTGGTTATGACGGCAAGGGAGTGTGGCGTATCGATTCACCGGATCAGTGGGCGCAAGTCCTTGCGCATCCATTGCCTGAGTGCGCTCAATGGTTGGTGGAGCAGTGCGTGGACTTCAGGCGGGAAATCTCAGCGCAGGTAGCGAGGTCGCCTTCTGGGCAATCCGTGGCCTATCCCATCGTTCAAACAATCCAAAGTGGTGGCATTTGTTCTGAAGTCATTGCGCCCTGCCCTGATCTTCCTGATGAGCGGGCCGTGCAAGCGCAGCGGCTAGCGCTCGAAATTGCTGATGCGCTTCGAGTCACAGGGATGCTCGCGGTCGAGATGTTTGACACGGATGATGCGTTCCTCGTCAATGAACTGGCTATGCGTCCGCACAACTCGGGGCATTGGAGCATCGAGGGCGCGGTGACCAGTCAATTCGAGAATCATCTCCGCGCGGTGCTTGACATGCCTCTCGGGAAACCGAACTTGCGGTCCAAGTACGCGGTAATGGTGAATATCTTGGGTGGTGATGTAGGGAACCTCTATTCCGCTTACCGTCACGTTTTTGCCCGTGATCCAAGTCTGCACGTGCACCTCTATGGCAAAGAAGTTCGCACCGGCCGTAAGGTCGGGCACGTGACCGCATTGGGCAGTGACCTCGCGGAAACACGCGCCCGGGCCCGGCACGCGGCGGATTACTTCATGGGAGTTGTCGATGAGTAGCGCAGCACCGCAGGTGGCCATCTGCATGGGCAGTGATTCGGATTGGTCCGTGATGGAGGCCGCTTCGAGTGCGCTGGATGAATTCGGCGTTGCGCACCGCGTTGATGTTCTCTCCGCGCACCGCATGCCCAAGGAAATGATCGAGTTTGGTGTGGGTGCCCGCGAAGCAGGAATTCAGGTCATCATCGCTGGAGCTGGTGGTGCTGCCCACCTTCCGGGAATGTTGGCTTCGGTCACGGCTCTGCCAGTGATCGGTGTTCCCGTTCCCCTTGCGCACCTCGATGGCATGGATTCCCTGATGTCTATCGTGCAAATGCCCGCAGGTGTGCCGGTAGCCACCGTTGGAGTGGGAAATGCGCGCAATGCCGGTCTACTCGCTGTACGCATCCTTGGGATCAGTCAACCCGAACTCGCCGAGGATATGGAGCGGTTCCAAGCCGAACTCAATGCTGCTGCGCGCGCAAAGGGTGAGCGCATCAAGCGCGAACGCTAGGCGAGCGCAGGGAAATCTATCGCTGGGCAGCGGTTCATGATCATGATCAGTCCCGCATCGTGCACGCGCTGTGCCGCCGGTTTGTCTATCACTCCGAGTTGGAACCAGATGGCTTGTGCGCCGGCGGCGATGGCTTGATCGGCGAATTGACCAGCACGATCACTGCGCACGAATACGTCCACCACGTCAGGTTTCCCTACCGCCGCAACCGCATCAGCGATGGTGGCGTAGCCCTGCTCACCGTGAACAACCTCTGCACGGGGGTAAATGGGAACGATGCGCTTGCCCAAACCTTTCAGGTAGCGAGCCACACCGAATGCATCTCGATCGGGGTTGTTGCCTAGGCCAACGATGAACCACGTTTCGGTTTCGTTGCGCAGTTGACGAAGTTGTTCAGGCGTGCCGAGGGTGCTCATTAGGCACTCGGGCGACCGAGTCCGCGGTAGGTCCAACCGGCTGCCCGCCAAGCGGCTGCGTCAAGGGCGTTACGAGCATCGATAATGACCGGGTTAGTCACCATCGAGCGCACGGATGCCGGATCAAGTTCCCGGTAATCACGCCACTCAGTGCCAAGGACCACGAGTTCCGCGTCCGTCAAGGCCTTGAGCACATCGGCCTCGTAATGCATATTCGGATAGACGCGCTCTGCATTCTCCAAGCCCTTTGGATCATGCACCGTTACTTCGGCACCCGCGTTATTCATGGCCACCGCTACATCGAGTGACGGTGAATCGCGAACATCATCGCTATCGGGCTTGAAGGTTGCACCAAGGACGCAAATGCGCTTACCGCGCAAGGTGCCGCCGAGTAATTTCGTAGCCAAATCAACGGTATGGGCGCGCCGGCGCATATTGATTTGGTCCACCTCGCGGAGGAAGGTGAGGGCTTCTTCGGCACCGAGTTCACCGGCTCTGGCCATGAAGGCCCGAATGTCCTTGGGCAGGCAGCCGCCGCCGAAACCCAGGCCGGCGGCGAGGAAGCGATTGCCAATACGCGGGTCATGTCCGATCGCTTCAGCGAGCTTCACCACATCCGCTCCGGCGGCTTCACAGACCTCGGCCATCGCATTAATAAAGGAGATCTTGGTGGCCAGGAAGGAGTTAGCAGCCACCTTCACCAATTCGGCGGTGGGGAAATCAGTCACTAGCAGTGGAACATCTTGATCCGTGATGGGGCGGTACACCTCTCGAAGGATGGTTTCCGTGCGATCACTCCGAACACCGATCACCAAGCGATCTGGTTTGAGGGTGTCAGCCACGGCGAAGCCTTCCCGAAGAAACTCGGGGTTCCAGGCAACTTCCACGCCGGTGGGGGCGATCTCGGCCACCTTCTGGGCGAGGGTGGCTGCCGTGCCTACCGGAACGGTGGACTTGCCCACGATGACATCGCCGGCGCTCGTATGGGGCGCGAGTGCTTCCACTGAGCCGAACACTTGGCTCATGTCCGCGGCATAAGCGCCGGCCTGTTGGGGGGTGCCCACACAGATGAAGTGAACATCGGCGAACTCGCCAGCCTCGGGGAAGGAGGTAGTGAAGCGCAATCGTCCGGCGGCGATATTTCGCTCTAGCACCTCATCAAGTCCTGGCTCGTAGAAGGGGACTTTGCCGGAATTGAGCAATTCCACCTTTTCGGGTACCACGTCAACACCAATAACCTCGAAGCCGAGTTCGGCCATGCACGCAGCGTGAGTGGCGCCGAGGTACCCAGTACCGATGACCGAGAGCCGAAGCTTCTGTGTAGCCGCCATGCGGTCAGCGTAGTCGTGACCGCCGCTGGTACGCCCTACAGTGCTGACCGTGTTTGGTGACTGGCCTCGCGGTGGTCGGCCCCGTGCGAATGCCGGTGCTGACCACCTTAACGTCCGAGCTGCCACTATCGCTGAACTTCGAAGCCGCACAACCGCCATGATCGGGCAGCCCCCCATTGACGGCTGCACAGTTCGCGTGGAT
>JBJOIE010000207.1:0-4194 GCA_046047295.1 Actinomycetota bacterium
TTGACCACCGTGGCGTCGAGGATGATCATCGAGACGCCGAGGGCGAGGAAGACGAGAGCTATCCAGCGCTTCTTGCCTGTAAGGGCCACCTGATCAAATGTGTGTTCGCTGGTCATCGCACTCCGCCCATATCGGTTTCCGCGTCTGACCCTAGTGCTGGAACACTGGAGTCATGCTGCTTCCCGGGCTCCGTGTTGGCGATCAGGTGATCACGCCGCCCGTGGTGCTGGCCCCGATGGCAGGAATCACCAATCGTGCATTTCGGCGGCTGTGCCGTGAGCAGGGCGCAGGGCTCTACGTCTCGGAAATGATTACGTCTCGGGCGCTCGTGGAGCGTAATGCCACCACCATGGACATGGTTACCTTCGCGCCTGATGAGAATCCACGCTCAGTGCAGCTCTACGGCGTTGATCCGAGGGTGATGGCAGAGGCCGTTCGCATCGTGGTTGGCGAGGATCTCGCGGATCACATTGATTTGAATTTCGGTTGCCCGGTGCCCAAGGTCACCCGTAAGGGTGGGGGTAGTGCCCTTCCATGGAAGCGTGATCTCTTCACCGAGATCGTGAACGCTGTCGTCAAAGCCGCGGATGGACGCGTTCCTGTCTCTGTGAAGATGCGCATGGGCATTGATCCCGAGCATCTGACCTACCTCGATGCGGGGCGCACAGCAGCGCAGGCAGGTGTGGCATGGGTTGCCTTGCACGGGCGCACCACGGCGCAGATGTACTCGGGAACCGCGGATTGGGATTCCATCGCCCAACTCAAAGCGGAATTGGCGCCCATGGGCACCCCAGTACTCGGCAATGGTGACATCTGGACGGCTGGCGATGCCGTGCGCATGGTGGAGCGCACCGGATGCGATGGCGTGGTGATCGGCCGAGGTTGCCTGGGCCGGCCGTGGCTTTTCGGGCAACTCGTTGCTGCCTTCACGGGTGAGCCAATCCCCAAGGACCCGGACTTAGCGGAGGTCCTTGCCATGCTGCGCCGACATGCGCAATTGCTCGCCAACGACTATGGAGAACTTAAGGGCTGCCGGGATATCCGAAAGCACATGGCCTGGTATCTCAAGGGCTTCACCGTGCGCCAGCACATTCGCCAGGCCCTGGGCACGGTCAGCACACTCACCGAACTTGATGAGCTTCTCGGCCAGATAGACGCTAACCAGGAATTCAACGTTGAGGTAGGTGCGGGACCGCGCGGGCGCACCTCGGGGGGTCGGCCACCCTCATTGCCCGATAGGTGGCTGGAATCACCGATCCTGAGTGACCTTCAGGCTTGCGAACTCGCCGGGGCCGAACTCTCGGTGAGCGGGGGATAGGCACACGCCTGACCATGTGTCAGATCTCACCCACAAGATCGGAGCAAGTTTGCGCTCTGGCTGGCAACTAAACGTTTGCATGGTGTGGCCTTAGCCCATGACGGCTACCCGCTATGTATACGACTTCACCGATGGTGACCGCTCCCAGAGTGACCTGCTCGGAGGGAAGGGGGCCAACCTCGCGGAGATGACCAGGCTGGGGTTGCCTGTGCCTCCAGGATTCACCATCACCACCGAAGCGTGCCGTGAGTTCTTGCGCGCTGGCGCAGCGCCGGAAAGCTTGGACGATGAAATCACCCAGGCAATCGATCGACTAGAGCTGGCCACCGGACGGCAATTCGGCAATGTGGAAGATCCGCTCCTCGTCAGCGTGCGCTCGGGCGCAAAGTTTTCGATGCCCGGCATGATGGAAACGGTCCTCAACGTTGGTCTCAATGATGCAACCGTTGAAGGTCTCGCCGAAAAGTCAGGGGATGCTCGCTTTGCCTACGATTCCTATCGCCGTCTCATCCAGATGTTTGGCAAGACCGTGCTGGGAATTTCTGGATCGAAATTCGAATCTGCGCTGGAGGCAGCGAATCATGCCGCGGGTGTGAGCAGTGAAACGCAACTCACTTCAGATCAACTCAAGGGAGTCGTTGCCGAGTACAAGAGAATCATCGAGTCGGAATCGGGCAAACCCTTCCCCCAAGATCCCCGCGAACAACTTCATGACACGGTGATTGCGGTCTTCGCATCATGGAATACCGAGCGCGCCGTGATCTATCGTCGCCGCGAGGACATTCCCGATGACCTCGGCACAGCGGTCAACGTCTGCACCATGGTTTTTGGCAATCTTGGGTCAGCTTCGGGTACGGGTGTGTGCTTCACTCGCGATCCGGCAACGGGCCACAAGGGTTCTTACGGCGATTACCTGCCGAATGCGCAGGGCGAAGACGTGGTTGCGGGTATTCGCAACACATTGAGCCTTGACGAAATGAAGCAGCTTGATGAGAAAGCGCATGCAGAGTTGCTGGACACGATGGCGCTACTTGAGCACCACTACCGAGATCTGTGCGATATCGAGTTCACCGTTGAAGAGGGCAAGCTCTGGATGCTGCAGACCCGCGTGGGCAAGCGCACCGCGGCTGCCGCTTTCCGCATCGCCGTGCAACTCGTAGACGAGGGCGTGATCAGCCTTGACGAGGCCATGATGCGCGTGACCGGTGCGCAACTCACCCAGTTGATGTACCCGCAGTTCGATGCTGCTGTTGCTCGTGAGGCCGCCGTCACCGGAATGGCGGCGTCACCTGGTGCCGCGGTGGGCCGGGCAGTCTTCAGCTCCGAGGATGCTGTGGCGTGGGCTGAGCGCGGTGAGAAGGTCATCCTCATACGCCGCGAAACCAATCCCGATGATCTTCCCGGCATGATCGCCGCCGAAGGCATCTTGACCTCACGGGGCGGGAAAACCTCGCATGCTGCGGTGGTGGCGCGTGGGATGGGCCGCACCTGCGTTGCCGGTGCTGATCGACTGGATGTCGACTCCCATGAGCGTCGTGCCATGGTGGGTGACCTTGTCATCTCAGAAGGTGATGTGGTGTCCCTTGATGGCTCCACGGGTGAGGTATTCCTCGGTCCGATCCCAGTAATGGAATCACCGGTAGCTCGATACCTTGAGTTTGGGCTTGAAGCTGGGCTTGAAGGCCTCACTGGAGCAGATGCTGAGTTGGTTCGAGCGGTAGATCGCATCATGACCCACGCGGACGCGCGTAGGCGCATGCGGGTTCGAGCAAATGCCGATACGGGTGAGGATGCGGCGCGTTCGGTCGCGTTCGGCGCCGAGGGAATTGGCCTCTGCCGCACCGAACATATGTTCCTTGGTGAACGCCGGATACTTGTTGAACGAGTGATTCTTGCGCGCAGTGATGATGAGCAGCAGGCAGCGATCGATGCGCTGCTTCCGCTGCAGCGCCGGGACTTCATCGAAATCCTCCAGGCAATGGGCGATCGGCCGGTCACGATTCGCCTCCTTGATCCGCCCCTGCATGAATTCCTTCCTGATCGAGCAGAACTCATGGTCAAGGTTGCCCTGGCCGAGCGAGAAGGCACGCTCACCGCAGGGGATGAGGCGCTGCTCGCAGCCGTCAATAGGTTGCATGAATCGAATCCAATGCTCGGCCTTCGTGGCGTACGCCTGGGCCTGGTGGTTTCTGGCCTTTACGCCCTTCAGGCGCGTGCTTTGGCCGAAGCCGTCTGCGATGTGCGCGAAATGGGAGGCCATCCGCATGCGGAGATCATGGTTCCACTCGTCGGTTCCGCCCATGAGTTGCGTTTTATTCGCACCGCAATCGAAGAGGTTCTTGAGGAGGTGTGCCATCGCCGTGGTGGCGATGACATTTCGATGCCCATCGGCACCATGATCGAGCTACCACGCGCAGCCTTGCGCGCCGGTCAGATCGCCAAGCGTGCTGACTTCTTCTCTTTTGGCACCAACGATCTCACCCAAACCACTTGGGGCTTCTCACGCGATGACGTGGAGGCTGCATTCTTCGCGGCGTACCTTGCGATGGGTGTCTTCACCGTGTCACCGTTCGAAACCTTGGATGAGGTCGGGGTTGGTCGCCTGGTGGAGATCGCTGCCGAAGAGGGTCGGGCGGAGAAGCCCGGACTCAAGCTCGGAGTCTGCGGCGAGCACGGCGGTGATCCAAGGTCTATCCACTTCTTCAACCGAGTAGGTCTGGACTACGTCTCGTGCAGCCCGCTGCGCGTCCCCGTCGCCCGGCTCGAGGCAGCCCGGGCCACCGTGAGTGCATCGGGAACCTCAGGTTCCGGTACCGCCTAGCCCCCCGTCGAACTGGCGCAAACTGACCGCCGAACTGGCGCAAACTGACCGCCGA
>JBJOIE010000208.1:0-2852 GCA_046047295.1 Actinomycetota bacterium
GCACATTGAAGTGTTCGCCGATCCCGATGCGTCACGGAGTTGGTGCTGGGGTGCTTCGGCGCCGCGGCAGGAGCCCTTGGGCAATCGCGGCACCGAGAATCACCAGTACGCCACCTACTGGTTCATTCCACGTGATGTGTTCACCGAGCACGATTGCGCCCACGATGACGGCAACGAGTGGGGTTAAGTAGGTCACCGTGCTTGCCGTTGTTGCATCTGAGTTCTGCACCACGTAGAAGCTCAACACATAAGCAATGCCGCTGCCAAATATTCCGAGGGCAGCGAGTGCGAGTATTGATGCGCCGCTTACTGATGATCCCTGTGATGAATCCACCACTCCCGCAAACAGGACAACAGGTCCGGTCACGATCAATCCACCGATCATCAATCCGGTGGCCAAGCTGATGGGGGGGACGGCGGGGCGTTCCCCTATTCCCGAGAGGTAGCGGCGCGCAAAAGGAAATGCCGTTCCGTAGCAGGCGATCGCGGCTACGAGTGCGAGAACACCGATGCCTGAGTCATCGGCAAATCCCTGCCACACACCCACCACGATCAAGATGCCGACGAATCCGAGGGCGAGTCCACCGATGCGGCGCATGGTGGGCTTCTCTTCAGGGAACGCGATCAGTATGGCGAGCAAGGTCATTAGTGGTGTTGCGCCGTTGATGATTCCCGCGAGCGCACTGGTCACGTATTGCTGACCGAATCCGAACAGCATCCACGGCACCGATACCCACAGCAATGACGCAATGAATATGTACTTCCATGACCAGCGCGGCGGTAGTGCTGTGCGCGTCACCGCGCTGATGATGAGAAGCGTCACTGCACCGAAGGCGATTCGGGTAAAGGCAACACCGGTGGGTGTGAAGGATTCGAGCCCCACCTCGATGAACAGGAATGAACAACCCCAGATCCCGGCGAGCGCGAGATAGGCGGGGAGCCATTTCGGGAATCGCTGCACGCGCGTGATCATTCCCTACGCCTGCACCCTCACCTGCTGAGGTCGATTCAGGCCCCACGAACAGCCTCCCCGGGTCGGTATCGGGGGGATGTTGCATCATGATACCCCCTGGGGTATAGTTCTCTGAGCCTGGCGACAGGCGTTCATCATGACCACATGAAGGAGAACGGATCTATGTGCAGCCCCGCCACCTGCCGTCAGTGCGGCAAAGTGACCTGGAGCGGATGCGGCAACCACGTGGCCGAGGTGATGGCCAACGTCCCGCCGAATCGCCAGTGCAAGTGCCGCTAAGTCAGCACCCACTCTTCAAGGCCCGGCCACAAGCTGGGCCTTGATCATTTCTCGATGTTGCCGCTGCGTGGCTTACTCAAGCCATTGCCTAGTCTGATGCTGTGATGAACCCCCTCGTCAGTGGTATTCCCTTCCCCACCTTCCCCGCTATCGAGCTGGGGCCGCTGCGCCTGATGACCTTCGGCCTGTTCGTGGCAGTCGGTGTGATCGTCGGTATCTATATCGCGGCACGCCGCAATGAGCGTTACGGGATTCGCCGTTCTGAGACCGAGCGCGTTGCGCTGATCCTGGTGGGTCTGGGATTCGTTGGCGCCCGCTTGCTCTGGGTGGCCACGCACTGGAGTGAAATACAGTCACCTCTGGACATCATCGCCGTGTGGGAAGGTGGCTTGCAGTTCACTGGCGGATTCATCACCGCAATCCTTTTGGCACCACTTGTTACGCGTAAGTGGCCGAAGGATCGCCGTTGGGAATTACTCGATGGTGCTGTCCTTGGTCTTGCCGTTGGCCAAGCAATCGGCCGCCTCGGCTGCGTTGCCGTTGGAGAGCACCTCGGTGGTCCCACTGATTTCTTCCTTGGTTGGACCTACACCGGTGGCACCGTGATCGAAGGTCCGCTCGAAGTGGGCGTGACGTATCACAACGCCGCCCTCTACGAAATCATGTGGCTTATCCCGATCATCCTCGTACTTCTCTACATGGACAAGAAGCAGGTGCCCGCTGGCGTGATGGCCGGAAGCTTCGCGGTGATGTACGGCGTGGCTCGTTTCCTCACTGACTTCACCAGGATCAATGACAAAACGCTCTACGGCCTCACCGGTGCCCAATACATGACCGTCATCTTGACGATCTTCGGTATCTGGGTGATCTGGTATTCCCTGCGCAGGCATAAGCAGGAAGTTGAAGCAGCTGCCGCCCTGGGAACCGCGGTGACCTCTGAATCGTCGGAGTCCTGATATGTGCATTCAATGTGTTTCGGCTGGGGCTTCAGTGATGCCCGCGGCGATCGCCTTCCTCGGTGGAATGGTGTGGAAGCACAAGTGCGACGAAGCCCGTGAAGACCAGGCCGCGATAGCGTCCGACAGTGGAATCACCGCCACCTGACCACACGCCTGCCGTAGGGCAACGGCGACGGCGCGCCTGGTGGCACCTCGCCCTCGGACTACTCGCGCTACTTGCGCTCAATGTTTTCGCCTTTTGGCTCATCGGGCTACAGGCTGTTCAAGACTTCTTCACCCAGCTCCAGAGCTTCGTGTATCTGGGTTCATTTCTCTTAGCTTTCTTCACCAACTTCACGGTGGCGGTGCCGATTCCCTACAACCCGATCGTGCTGCAAATGATGGAAACCACGTCCATGCCCTGGCTGGTAGCCATCACCACCGCGGCGGGGGCCACCCTCGGTGAGACCTCAGGGTTTCTCGCAGGCCGCGCCGGCCGTGGCACCTTCGAAGGAACGCGCTTCGCCACGTGGATGGGGCGCCAACTTCAACATCCGATCCGCGGTTTCGTGGTGTTATTTCTGATCTCGGCCATCCCATTCCCTGCATTCGACGTAGCCGGGGTGGTCTCCGGTGCGGTTGGTGTGCCAGCAAAGCTCTTC
>JBJOIE010000209.1:0-6696 GCA_046047295.1 Actinomycetota bacterium
CCGCGGATAGCACTCGGGCGATTCTTACCGGGTGCATCGGCCCGGTAGTGCCTGAGGGCTGACTCCTGTGCGGCTTCAAAGAACCTGGGCCGATCCTTTGGAGCAACGCGGTCAGGCTTGCTCAGGATGGTTACGTAGTGGTTCACCATGATGTCGTACATATGACGCCAGACGCGCCCATCAACCCGCTGAGACGTGAGCTCAGCAAAGACGATGTCGTACTGACCAAAAACATCGAAGTGCTTTTCACTCGGGGTGGCGAGGATGCTGCCCGATTCCCTGCGCTGCCGATAGTCCAGTACAACGCGATTCAGTGACACCGCCGAATTTGCATGCATGAGAACTCGATAGGTGAAGGGAACATCTTCATAGAAGCCTGGGCCGAACCTCGCATGGAGCGAATTCACCAGATCCCGGCGATACGCCTTATTGCACGCAATGGGAAGTAAGTTCAATAACCGCAGGTGCTCACGTGGAATGAATGTTCCCACGGAGAGGGATGCGAGTAATTCACTCGCGCTGCTCACCGCCTCTCTGCCATCCCACCAGGTGCGCGCGTAGTTATAGATACACAGTTCCGGAAGATTGTTCGTGCGCAATCTCTCGGCGATCGCGCTGAGGGATCCGGGCCGGAGCGTGTCATCACCGTCAAGGAAGATCAGGTAGTCGCCGGATGCGGCATCGATCCCGGCATTGCGCGCGCCTCCCAAGCCGCGGTTCTCCGCAAGGTGAACTGCGACCACCCGGGAATCTTGGGCGGCCAGCTCATCAATGATCAGCCCTGACTCGTCCGGTGAGCGATCATCAACCGTGATGACCTCGACGTCGGTGAAATCCTGCTCCAGTACCGAAGTGATCGCCGCGCGCAGGTATGCCTGCACGTTGTATGCAGGAACGATCACTGAGAAGAAGGGCACGCTCGGTGAGCCTACCTGTCGGCCGCGAACATCCCATTAGGCTTCCCGGGTGTCTCCGCGATGCCCTAACCCCATCTTGGTTGGAGGCACCGGGCGCAGCGGCTCCACCATCCTTGGGCGCCTCCTAGGCCATCATCCCGATCTTTTCCTCACCAGCCCCGAAGAGGTGCGCTTCATTGCCAATGCTGGCGGCATGGCCACCACATTGGCCACCGCTCAGGCCCGCTGGCCGAAGAATCGGATGCTGGGTCGCGACATCAAGCGCACTATTCGCAAACTCAACGGCGCCTGGTACGCGCGTCCAGGTAACAGCGGCTTGCAGGTCACAGTCAGCAAGGAAGAAATGACCCTGATCTGCGAAGGCTACGCCGAGGGCATGAACTCGAATCCTGTAGACGCAACTCAGCGGGCAACCTGGGCCATCATGGATAAGGTGACCGCAGCCGCTGGAAATGCACGATGGGTGGATGGAACACCGGCGAATGCTCGAGTCACCGATCTCATCGAACCGATCTACCCCGAGTGCCAGGTGATCGCCATCATCCGAGATGGCCGTGACGTGGCGGCATCCTTCATCGAGCAAACCTTTGGGCCGAATGAAGTCTTCGAAGCTCTGGATATGTGGGCCGAACGATCCCTGCGCATGCATCAGGCAGTCCAGCGATGCGCGCCAGGTCGCATCCTCACCATAGACATGCTGAACCTGGTGAAATACCAGCGGGAGGAATCGCTCGCCCGAGTCTGTGAATTCCTCAACATCAGTCAGGACCCTGGCATGGTCGCCTGGTTCAACGAGAACGTATTGGCGGATAAATCACATGCCGGCCGTTGGCGATCACAGTTCCCGAGTGCCACCGCAAAGCGCATCGACACCCACTACTCCAGACTGGTCAGGCGCCTCCAGCGAGCAGGAGTGCCCATCCCGCTTGAGTCCTAGGTGAAGGCGCTCAACCCCACTTAGGGACGTCAGCCAGTCGTTGTGTGTCGACAAGTGCCGCCGGCATCGCAACCTCGTGCGTGACTCCGGGGAATCGGCTGATTTGAGGACCGATTTTCTGTCTACATCTGGAAGCAACGGCGAAGGGCCCCGGATCTCTCAGGGGCCCTTGGCCGCGTGGACGCACAACAAGATGAACGTCCACCGTGGTAGCGGGGACAGGATTTGAACCTGTGACCTCTGGGTTATGAGCCCAGCGAGCTACCGAGCTGCTCCACCCCGCGCTGCCTTGCGGTGAACTGAGTTTACGTCATCAGCCTCATGCCTCTTGCGGCGGTACCTCTTCGGCGATGGGCTGCGGCTCTTGCGGGGTCAAGAATGACTGCGCCTCGGCCGCCCTGGCGAGGGCTGCAGCCAAGCGATCCTGGGCTGCTCCGTATGCGGCGAAGTCACCTTCGGCAAGTGCTGCTTGACCGTCCTCATATGCGCGCTGGGCATCTGCCAGTGCGTTGCTGAGATCAGTCAACGGGTCACCCGTGGTGGGCGTCTCCGGCACGGGAGCGGGTTCCACCGGAGTGATGGGCTCACCCGTCTCAGGATCCGGCACCGGCTCAGGCGTTGGAGTGACGGAGGTTCCAAACACCTGGGCGAGTGCTTCATCGAGGGTGTCTTCCATCGCCACATTCGGCCCGTAACCGACAAGGACCTTGCGCAACAGTGGATAGCCCTCGGCGGAGGCCCGAATGTAGACGGGCTCGACGTAGAGCAGGCCGTTGTTGAACGGCAATGACAGGAGGTTGCCCAGGTCCACTTCCGAGCCACCGCGGCGCAGAAGGTTTAACTGAGATGAGACCACCGGATCAGATTCGAAGTTGTTTTGAACCTGCTGCGGACCCGGGATCGTGGTGTTGCTTGGCAATTGCAGTACCTGGATGGAGCCATAGTCCGGACCCGGTTCGGAATTCACCGCCATGAAGGCCGCCAGGGTCTGTCGGCGTTGCGGTGCGAAGGTGGTGGTCAAGGAGAAGGCGGGAGTTTTCGCGCCCGGCATCTGCAGGGTGAGGTAATACGGAGGCTGGAACACCTGCGCCGGGCTCACCGTGGGGTCATTCGGCACGATCCACACATCCGTGCCGTTATAGAAGGTGACCGGATCCTCAACGTGGTACCGACTCAAAATGGTGCGCTGCACCTTGAACAGATCTTGCGGATAGCGGACGTGCTTGAACACGTCTTCCGGAAGTTCGTCAAGGGGCTTCACGGTGTCAGGGAAAGCCTTCATCCACGTCTGCAACACCGGATCGCTTGCATCCCAGGCATACAGATCCACCGTGCCTTCATAGGCATCGACCACTGCCTTGACTGAGTTACGCATGTAGTTGAGTTGATCGCGTGGCAGTAGGCCAACCGGACCGGTACGGGTACTGATCGAATCCGCGGTGGCTTCGGTCAGGGACAACCGCGAGCTGTAGGGATACTCGTTAGACACGGTGTAGCCGTCAACGATCCACTTGATCCCGCCACCAGCAACAACCGGGAGCGGATCTTGATCCAGGGTGAGCCACGGGGCCACCTTTTGAACACGCGTCAGTGGGTCGCGATCCCACATGATCTGGGAATCCTCGTTCACCAAATCCGAAAGCAGGATGTTTGTGTCCTGGAACTTCGTGGCGAAGAGCAGTCGGCCGAAGAGCGATCCCATGGGCACGCCGCCGTCACCTTCGTAGGTGTTGGTGGTCTGACCGGTGGGGCTTGCGTCATCGGGATAGTCGAGTTCAATGGGTGGCGAACCCTCTGGGGCGCCAACAATGGAATAACTCGGGCTGAGTTCACCGAAGTACACCCGCGGCTGGGCCACGTCGATAGCACCGACGGGGGGAATATCACTAGCGAAGAAATCCGGTTGGCCATTGGTGAGCGCCGTATTGTCGTAAGCAGCAACGAATCCGTATCCGTGGGTGAAGACCGCACGCTCATTTGTCCAGTTGCGCTGACCATCGGGGATACCCGCGAGGTTGATCTCCCGCACAGCCACCACGCCACCGCGCTGGGCATCGTCAATGGTGTAACGATCCACATCGAGACGTGAGTTGAAGGAGTAGTAACCGCGAATCTGTTGGAGTTGGTTATAGGTGGGGGAAACCACAGCAGGATCGAGGATGCGGATGTTGTCTAGGGTTCCAGCACTTGCTTGCAGTACTTCTGCGCTCGGCGGTGAAACGGATCCCGCATAATCCTTGATTTCCGAGTCCGCTACGTCATAGGCCGCGCGTGTTGCCTCGATGTTGCGTTCGATATAAGGCTGTTCACGAACGAGTTCACTTGGTCGCACTTGGAACTGCTGAACGAAGAGCGGATACAGCGCACCCACCACCACGCTCGTAACTACCAAGAGTCCAAGTCCGATCGCTGGAATAACCCAATGCCTGCGGAAAATGTTAAAGATGAATAGCGCAGCCACGATGAGCGCAACAAAAGTCAAGATATTCAGTGACGGCAAGACAGCATGCACATCCACGTACTTCAAACCGGTAAAGCCAGCCACCAATTGCTCGCTCTTAGTGGCCAATTCGAATCGGTCAAGCCAGTAGGCGGCCGCCTTCAGCAACATCAGGATCGCCACGAGAGCCGAGATCTGGACTTGTGCAGCAACCGTTGCGCGATCACCCTTGGGCTGGAGACGCAAGCCGCCGTAGAGATATTGGATGACTACGACAATGATCAGCGCGACGATGACGAGCGCGAAACCGAAACTCAAGAGGAAGCGAAGGAACGGAAGCTCAAAGGTGTAGAAGCTGAGGTCCAATCCGAACTGCGGATCGGTGATGCCGAAGGGAGTGGAGTTGCGCCACTGGAGAAATCGGCCCCACTCCCCTGATGCAGACAACCCTGCCATCAATCCGGTGATGAGGACGAGTGCAAGAGCGAGTTTTGTGCGGATGGGCTCAAGTGCCTCCCGGTAGCGCTCCAAACTCGCCTGCTCTGGTGTCATCCCGGTAAAAGCTGGCCTGGTCTTGAAAGCGACCCAGAGTGCAAGCGCGGCAACAAGCGACATCGCGAGCCCAAAGGCAGCAAACATCACCGCACGCGTGATGAGCGAAATCGAAAATACAGGGGATTTATCGACGGAGTCGTACCAGAGCCAATCCGTATAGAAACTCGTGAAAATCAGGAAGGCCACCACCAGAACCGCGAGCACGATGATTGTGGGCAGCAGCACACCACCTTTACGGCGCGCTGCTGCTGGGCTTTCGGCAGGGGTGTTGGCGAAACTCACGTTATGAACCTATGTCACCGATGGGTATGAGGCGAATTGGGGCTAGTTCTCACTCGCTGGGCAACTAGCCAAGGGTCCGCCGGTCCGCCATGACTCGAGGGCGTCCATTGCCTCATCGAGGGTTTCTACGGGAACCACGGTCAAGCCATCAGGGATGAAGCCTTCGGCTTCCGCACAGTGTTGTGCCGGCATCAGGAATATTTCTGCACCCGATTCGCGGGCACCGGCCAACTTCTGTCTGATTCCGCCGATGGGCCCGACGGTGCCGTCCGGTGAGATGGTGCCGGTTCCCGCCACATGACCGCCTCCTGTGAGGTTGTCGGGAGTGAGTTTGTCGATGAGGCCCGTGGCAAAGATCAGCCCGGCGCTCGGTCCGCCGATGTCTTTCAGGGTGAAGTCCACGCGAAAGTTGGGAGTGAAGTAGTCGCCCACGCTAATCCCGATGAAGGGCTTTCCTTCATTGTCGGGATTAGCGGCTGAGGTGACGGTGAGCGTTGTCTGTTCGCCTTGACGATCAACGTCTATCGCAAATTCAGTACCCACAGGTGCCGACTGAACGGCCTGCACCACATCTGCGGGGCTCGTGATTTCAGACCCATTTACCGCCCGAATGCGATCACGGGGTTCAAAGATGCCTTCGGCTGGGGTTTCGGAAACGACCGCGGTCACCACCACTTCCCTCGCAGACGGCAAACCGAGATAGTTCAGTGCGGCCCCGATGGCATCGGACTCTGCGGTGCTGAAGAGCGCAGCACCGCGCTCCCGCAATTCATCCGCACTGACCTCGTCGGGATAGAGAAGCTCACGTGGCACCACGGCATCTGACGGATTGAGCCACGCGGCAATCGCGTCAACAAAGGTAAGGCCCCCGCGTGGGCCACCAGATTCAGAGACGGTGGTCATGTCAATCTGACCGGTGACGGGGAAGGTTTCCGTGCCTTCAATCTCGATAACCGCTGTCCCGTCAACGTCGCCGATAACGTTGAAAGTTGGACCTGGTGCCAGCTTGACGTAAGGCACCGGCAAAAGGAAAGCGACGGCGAGCAACGCGACTAATGCGATAGCACTCGCAATGAGCGTTCGAGTTCTTGAATCCAACGAACGCCAACGAGGGCGGTTTTCGGGAAGTAATCGCATGAAGGAAAGACGGAACGCGTTAACGCGTTCCCATATCCGAGGGACGTTGGCCAGGAAGATCCTTGGTCATTGCGCGACGCAATTGCGCGTATTGGTCCGTGACATCAACCTTGGGTTTGCGCAGGTAGCGAATCAGAGTGAAAAGTCCGAGCGTTGCCGCCACCGCACCGATCGGGATCAGCCACCACAGCAACGTTGTCATGTGCTGGGCTCCTCAATTCACGGTGCTACTCGAGGCCCAGGGGCATGTGGGCTCAACTAACTGGCTTCGACCACCAGGGTATCCCTTGGGCGCACGAGACGCAGCCTCGGTTCCGTGGCCGAGAAAAGCCGTGAGGCCCCCGGGTCTCGCGGACCTGTCCACCTTCCCCTTGCGGACAGGTCCCCGTTCTCCCGAGGGCCCCAACGAGGGGAGAAATTAGGGCTCG
>JBJOIE010000210.1:0-4585 GCA_046047295.1 Actinomycetota bacterium
CAAGAACTGGATCGATGATTGCCAGGGCTTGTTCGGAGGTGAGTGGGCCTTGTTGGCGGAGGACATCGCGCACCGTCCGGCCTGGGACGTATTCCATCGCGAGGTACACGTGAGAGCCATCAACGCCCTGATCAAAGACTCCCACCAAGTGCGGGTGGCTCAAACGTGCTGCGGCGCGCGCTTCACGCTCGAAGCGGGCAACGAACCCTGGATCCGAGGCGAGATGCGGGTGCATGACCTTGATGGCCACGGTTCTGTCTAGGCGCAGGTCCGTGGCACGGTAAACGGTGGCCATTCCGCCGCGTGCAATGAATTGCTCCACGCGGTAACGCCCGTCGAGGATCGCACCGACCAGAGTGGACGAGCCGGAAGAATCAGGGGAAGCGGGTGCCACGTTGCGAGTTTAGGTAGCAGTACCGCTCAGAGGGGTGTGCCACGCCTCAGCTCAGCAAGTACCGCTTCCACGCGCTCATCAATTGAGCCAGAGGCCATAATCCACGGCAATCCCACACCTTCAACCTCGGGGATGACGAATTCCTCGATCGTGCGATGGGCGGCGCGGCGAAATTCCGGACCATCACGTTGCGCTCCATCCGGCGCCCACTCAAGATCCAGATCGCACCACACCAGCAGTGAATACCAAGGCAGATCGTCGGTGGCCATTTCAAGAAGTGCAGGATCATCGAAATACACGTGGCTATACACGCCCGTCATCAGGGCGGCTGGATCGCTCACGATAGAACCGCTCAGGGCCCTCTCGCGCTCAGCAGTGCGCTGCGCCTGCCAAATGGCGTATTGATCCGCATGGAGTGGCGGGTGAGCATGTTCGCCGACCCAACTGCGCAGGTACTCAGGAACCACGGTCACACCGAGCACAGTGGCCAAGGAGTTGGCCAAACTTGTCTTTCCGGTGCACTCGCCGCCGACTAGTGCAATGCGCAGATCGTTGATGATCCATTATAGGAACGTGTTTGGCTCGCTGAGTTACGTTGCCGTGCTCGTCTTCGTGTTAATCGGAGCGGGCTGGCTTGAGTTTGTAGTGCGCACTCGAGTCTTTGCCCGTCCTCGGCGCTTGGTGCTGACGATTTTGATCGTTGTCTGGCCATTTCTCGTGTGGGATGGCTATGCCATAAGTCAAGGGCACTGGTGGTTTGACGAGTCGCGCATTCTTGGCGTGTACCTACCGGGTGAAATTCCCCTTGACGAACTGCTGTTCTTCATCGTGATCCCGATTGCCTCCATCTTGACTTTGGAAGCGGTTCGCAGTGTTAAGGGTTGGCCAGTGGGCGATGGAGCGGATGCTCAGTGACGTACACGCAGATCGGCATTGTGGCTGTGGTGGCCGTGATCATCATTGACCTCTGGGGTTTGCGGACAAGGCTCTTGGGCCGAAAAGCATTTTGGGTGAGCTACGCGATCATCATCTTCTTTCAATTCATTACGAACGGCATGTTTACCGGCTGGGGGATCGTGCAGTACAGCGGGGATGCGATCGTGGGAGAGACGTCACCTGCAAAAGGTGCGCCAACCTTCATCGGTGATGGCCGATTGTTCTTTGCCCCAGTTGAGGATGTGTTGTTTGGCTTTGCGCTGGTGCTGCTGTCTTTGAGTCTGTGGGTCTGGTGGGGCAGGATGGGAGTGGACCGAAAGCCCACCGCGGGGCCACCTATCTGGCGTCGTTAGTTACCGCCACCGGGGGCAGTTGATGTGACCAAGCCGTGCGGATGCCCCACTCCGTATGTGCGCCGGGCGTGAACCGCGCGCCGCCAGGCGGGCACCGCAACTGCGATACGCCTCGTCATCGGGACGGTGGCACGTTTGGAGAACACGTTGTAATCAATACGAATTACCTCATCCACTATCCCGCAGTACAGGACCCTCGCGGCTTCAATGCAGTCACGCGATGACGGATGAAGGAGTTCAATGCCGGAGCGGGAACTTTCTTCAAGGCGCTTGACACGATCGATTTGATGCCGGAGAGCGGCTTTGATTTCGGGGGTAATCACCCGCTTGCGCAAGTCATCGGGTGTTACCCCGAAGCGCGCTAACTCGTCTAGTGGCAAATAGATCCGACCGCGGTCGAGGTCCTCATTCACATCACGAACAAAGTTGGCTAACTGGAACGCAACACCTAAGTCCATTGCCCTGTCATAGGCCTCCGGCGCCGAAGGTTCCAGGATGGGCACCATCTGCAGGCCGATAACCGCAGCTGAGCCATAGACGTAGTCATAGAGTGAATCAAAATCTGGGTATTCGGTAACGGTGAGGTCCATCCGCATGGAGTGCAAGAAGGCCTCGAAGTGCTTTCGTGGAATTTCCCAACGCATCGCGGTATCTACCACTGCCTGGCACACCGGATCGGTGGATACCCCGGAATCGAGATCGCGTAAGAAGGCATCACCCCAGCTGCCCAACCACTCAGCTTTTTCGGCCTCGGTCAAAGTAGAGGCCAGATCATCCACGATCTCATCTGCGTAGCGCGCGAACCCATAGAGCGCGTGAACATAAGGACGCTTTGCTGGTGGGAGGAGGAGGGTGGCGAGGTAGTAGGTCTTGCCGTGCTGAGCATTGAGTTGCCGGCACCGCTCATAGGAGGCTCGAAGCTCGGGATCGGAAATCCCAGCAGCATCTAGATCGCGGCCACTCACGGTGAGAGTCTGCCAGGTGGTTATCGGTACGCCCGAGATCGATAGGTGGGATCGGGTCCGGTTACGCGTTCAGCAGCCAGTCGGCCCGAAATCAACACCATCGGGACCCCCACGCCAGGTTGTGTGCCCGAACCGGTGAAGACCACGTTTTCACCCCAGATATTGCCCGGGCGGAATGGCCCGGTTTGAAGGAATGAATGGGCCGCGGCAAATGGTGCCCCGCGCTCCATGCCACGGTGAGCCCAGTCGAGTGGCGTGGTGATGTCTTCGACTTCAATGGCATCAGAGAATCCCACGTAGCCGCGCTCTTCGAGGGTGCGCAGTACCTCTGTTCGGTATCGATCCTTTTCCCGTTCCCAATCAAGTGAGGCATCCAAATTTGGAGTGGGGAACAGGACGTAATAGATCTCTTTGCCCGGCGGTGCGAGTTCCGGATCGGAGTACGTGGGATTGGTCACCAGCAGGCTTGGGTCGCTCATCAATCTGCGCTGATCGATGAGTTCATCGAATACCCCCTGCCAACTGTGGCCGAAGTGAATGTTGTGGTGCGCGATCTTGGAATAGTGCGCACTCGATCCAGCCAAGAGAAGGAAGCAGGAAGGCGAGTAGTTTAAGCGACTCACCGACCAGGGTTGTTTGCCAAGGAGGTCTCGGTAGGCCACGGGGAGATCGGGATTCAAGATCACTACATCGGCCGAGATTCGTTCCCCGTCCGCCGTCACTACCGCAGTTGCTCTGTCACCGCTTGTCTCGACCGAAGTGACCGTGGTGTTGTACTGAAACTCAACTCCGTGCTTGGCAGCCGCAGCAGCCATGGCTGTGGGCAGGGCGTGCATTCCACCCTTGGGGAAGTACACGCCGGCTACGGAATCCATGTAGGCAATCACCGCGTAGATGGCGAGCGCATCGTATGGCGAAAGCCCGGCATACATTGCCTGGAAGGAGTACACGCGCTCCGTGCGAGGATCCTTGAGGAATTGGCGCACCTTGGGTGCCAGGGCTCGGAAGCCACCGATCGCAACAAGTCGAGCCAAATCCGGTGTCAGAAGATCGAGGGGTGAATCGATGTTGCGATCGATGAAATCGCGCATCTCGTATTTATATAGTTGAGAAACAAAATCCACGTATCGGCGATACCCGCGTGCCTCCTCGGGGCCAATCACCGTAGAGATCTCTTCGGCCATGCGGTCAACTTCGGAGTAGACGTTTAGCACCGAACCATCGGGGTAGAAGGATCGATACAGCGGATCTACCGCTTGGAGATCCAACCATTCATGCATGTTCTCACCGAGGGCATCGAATGCATCAGCGATGAGATCGGGCATGGTGAGGACCGTGGGTCCGGTATCAATCCGGTAGGTGCCTTCTGCGGTTGCGAGGTCGATGCGTCCGGCCCTGCCTCCTGGAATCGCCTCTCGCTCCAGCACAGTAACCCGGCGCCCACTACCTACTAGGCGCATCGCCGCTGACAAGCCACCGAGTCCGGCCCCCACGATCACTACGTGATCACTGGGGCCACTCACGGTGCGCGGCGAACGTCGGCCAACCAGGGGCAATGCCATAGCTGCAGCCTAGAAGGATCGACGCGTTGCCGCATGGGCAAGACCGGTGAGCACCTGGGTAGCTTCACCATCAAAGTGAGCCTCATCGAGAGCATGCAGTGCATCAGCCAGCATGGATTCGATGAGTTGCTCAGTTGAGTCTGCTGCACCCGTCTCGGTGATGATGGTGCGCAGCGTGTCTACGCCATGTTGATCGAGGGTGGGATCACCGAGGTATCGGCGAAGTTCTGCGGATTGGGCAGCGCTGGCCCGTTCGGTCGCGATGGCGATGAGGACCGTGCGCTTGCCTTCACGCAGATCATCACCCGCGGGTTTGCCTGTCTCCGAGGGATCACCAAAGACCCCGAGGATGTCATCGCGAAGTTGGAAGGCCTC
>JBJOIE010000211.1:0-6221 GCA_046047295.1 Actinomycetota bacterium
GCTTGCAGGCCGATTCCTTCGTTCGGCCAGCCCACGGCATCGCTATAGGAAAAGGAAGCATCTTTCAGCTGATGAACTGCGCTGACGCGAATCGCTCTGGGCCGCGGGGACTCTGGACCTGTTGTGAAGGAGCCCTCTCCGCGAGCTGCCCACCAGCGCCGCCCCAATGCGGGTGCGCTCACCACGCCCAGGGTGATTTCATCGGCAATTCGTAGGGCGATCAGGCTTGCCCAGACGGGCACTCCTCGAATGAAATTCTTCGTACCGTCAATTGGATCAATGATCCAGACCCGTTCACCTTCGCCATAACCAAACTCCTCACCGATCACCGCATCGTCTGGGCGGGCCCCCTGCAGTTCGGTGCGCAAAGCCATTTCCACGGCCTTATCGGCGTCGCTTACTGGAGTGAGATCTGGCTTGGTCTCCACCTGGAGGTCATGGGCTTGATAACGAGCGAGTGAGATCTCATCTGCGCGATCGGCTAATTCAAGTGCCAACTCTAGATCGGCCAGCATCCGTGCCATAACCTGAATCTACAAGGCTGAGGAACGCGCGCCTACGCTATGCGGGTGATCAACGTCATCGGTGCCGAGGTACTTCCCGCCCTGGATGGTCCTGGTGGCCTCCCTTTACACCCGCTCGTGGTGCATGCACCCATCGTCTTGTTGCCGCTCGCGGCCCTCGGCTCGGTGATCATGGTGGCCCGCGCCCGATTCAATAAGAGATTCGGCGTGGTTTTTGTCATTGCCGCATGGGCAGGCGCACTGTCGACTTTCCTTGCGCGGCAAACGGGGGAAGAGCTCGCAAGAACGGTTCCAGTTCTTGCCGAACACGTGAACGATGGCGGGCGGCTCCCATTCCTTGCCCTTGGCTTTGCCTTGACGATCACGGTTTTCTGGCTCTTCGACCGTGGAATACCTGGTAATCGTCCGCGTCCCTGGTGGCTGTGGGTGCTTGCCGTCATTCTGGTCATCCTGGCCGTTGTTGTGGTCGCTGCCACGATAGGCACCGGTCACTCCGGCGCGGAATCTGTCTGGGGAGCTAACTAGCTGCATTTCTCGAACGCAGTAAGCGCCGCAGGGACTCAATGCGCGCGGTACGGCGGGTATCGCCGATGGGTGCACTGAGAGCGCAATCCACTTCGTCATGACTGCAGTTACGAGGACACCTCTGCGTTTCCTCGGCTAAGTCTGGGTATGCGCTGAGAATGCGCTCAGGACTCACATGCGCGAGCCCAAAGGATCGAATTCCTGGGGTATCAATGATGACGCCCACGGGACCTGCCCGGTCTGGCTGATACGGGAAGGCGTATGCGGAGGTGGATGTGTGACGTCCGCGTCCGGTTACGGCGTTGACCACACCCGTGGAGCGTTTGGCATCCGGAATCAAGGCATTCACCAGTGTGGATTTACCCACCCCGGAGTGCCCCACGAGCACCGTGGTTCGACCGATCAGCGCTGTGCGCAATTCCTGTGTCACTTCACCGCGCGTGACTTCATAAAAGGGAATCTCAAGGGGGCCATACAGCGCTGCAAGCGACTCGGTGCTCGATAGATCGGCCTTCGTCACGATCAACCAAGGCGTAATACCGGCATCGAGTGCGGCCGCAACGGAGCGATCTATCAGCCCTACGCGAGGTTCAGGGTCCTGAGTAGCTACCACGATGCCCATAGTGTCGGCATTGGCCACGATCACTCTCTCGACGGGATCCTGGTCATCAGCGGTTCTGCGGAGTTCAGTTGTACGCGGCTCGCGCAGGACAATGCGAACAGGATTGTCGAGTGAGCCTGGTTCTTGGCCAACCACGTGTACGTGATCACCCACCACCACGCCTTTTCGGCCGAGTTCACGCGCCTTCACCGCAAACTCTTCGCCCTGTTCTGTAGCTAGCGTGAATCTGCCGCGATCAACGGTGAGGACGGTGGCAGGTCGAGCTTCAGAGAAATCGGGTCGATCTTTTGTGCGACGCCGTGCTTTTGTTCGTCCGGGACGAATACGAACGTCATCCTCGTCGAGGAGATGCCTGGAGCGTGCCACTAGGACGGCTCACCAGAAATTAGAGCGCTCCACATTTTGGGAAAGTTTGGCATGGTCTTTGCGGTAGTACCAATATTTTCAATTTCAATACCGGGGCAGCGAAGACCGATGATGGCCGCCATGGTGGCCATTCGGTGATCGGCATATGTATGCATCTTCCTGGGATGTAAGGCGCCGGGAACAATGTGAAGTGAGTCTTCGGTTGCGGTCACGTTCGCGCCGAGAGCCGCGAGTTCAGTGCTGATTGCATCCAGGCGATCGGTTTCATGGCCACGCAGGTGACCAATTCCACGCAGGGTGCTCGGTCCCTCGGCGAGCGCTGCGAGTGCCGCGATGGTGGGGGTGATCTCGCCGGCTGCGGCGAGATCAATGTCAATTCCCTGGATGGATGAGCTTCCCAGAACTCTCACGCCCGAACCATGGCGTGTCACCTGCGCACCCATGAGCTCAACGATGTCGAGGAAATGGTTACCTGGCTGAAGCGAGTGCGCAGGCCAACCGGGAATCGTGACTGCGCCGGCCGTTACAACGGCAGCAGCAAGGAATGGTGTGGCGTTGGACAAATCCGGCTCGATGGCTCGATCCACTGACGCAACGTCATGCGGATCCACGTGCCATACGCTTGCATCGCTTGTATGCACGAGAACGCCATGTTCGGCAAGCATTGCGATCGTCATTTGGATGTGTGGCTGGCTTGGGACTGGTGGGCCAACGTGGTGGATCGTGATGCCACTCTCATAACGGGCAGCGCTGAGCAAGAGTGCGCTGACAAATTGGCTGGAGCGCGATGCATCGAGGGTGACCTCGCCACCGAGTACCTCGCCGCGTCCCTCGAGTATGAAAGGGATCCGTCCGGTGTCTCCATCATGAACGCGGACTCCGAGGTCTCTGAGCGCTTCAATCAGCGTGGCCATGGGGCGTTGCCTAGCCTCCTTGTCACCGGTGAAGGTGATTTCTCCACGCGCCAGTGCAGCGAGAGGTGGGAGGAAGCGCATGACGGTACCGGCCAAGCCGCAATCAATGGTGGTGCTCGTGGTCATCATGTGCGGAGTGACATCAATGTCAACGTTGCCCACTGCGTTCGGTGCCGTGACGTCCAATTCGTGGCCGAGTGCGCGCAGGCCGTTGATCATCAATTCGGTGTCGCGAGCCCACAGCACACCGGTGAGTTTGCTTGGGTCATCAGCGAGCGCAGCTAGGATGAGTGCACGATTGCTCTCGCTCTTTGAGCCTGGAACGGTCACCGTTCCTGTTACGGCACCTTCTGCCGCTGGGGCTGACCACCAGGTTTGACTCACTCCACAACACTAATGCGTGATTTCATAGGCACATGTGTGGGCGATACGCGTCAAGTGTTGACCTCGCCACGCTCGTGCGGGAATTTGAAGCGGAAAGTCTGGTGAGTCAACCTCTTACCGTTGATTACAACGTTGCCCCCACTAAGGAGGCGTATCTCGTTCACCAGGGGGAGCACGGAGCCGAAATTGAGGTAGCTCGGTGGGGGCTCGTTCCCTCGTGGGCCAAGGATCGCACCATCGGACAGCGCCTCATCAATGCTCGTTCAGAGACTGTTGCCGAAAAACCTTCATTCCGCGCAGCCTTTGCGCGGCGCAGATGTCTTGTACCCGCCGACGGGTACTACGAGTGGTATCGCCCAACGATACGGGCGAAGGGTGCTGCAAAGCAGCCCTTCTTCATTCGACCCCAGCAGAGGGATGAACCCTGGGCGATGGCCGGCATCTATGAATTTTGGCGCGATCCAACGGATGACTCCTCCTATGAGTCATTCGCCATCATTACCCGTCCGGCAAGTGACAACCTGACTCATATCCACGACAGAATGCCGGTCACGCTTTCCAAGGCGCAATTCGATGTGTGGCTGGAATCATCAACATCGCCCGAGGAACTCATGTCCCTGATGGCGAACGAGCCACGGGTGGCGATGGAGGCGTATCCAATAAGTACCAAGGTCAACAGTGTGCGCAATAACGGCCCGGATCTCATTGCCCCGATACCGCCAGCGGGGGATCTCCTTTTCACCTAGTGGTCCTCTGGACAGGGCTCTCGCTACGCTTGCGCCATTGGTTTCCGGTGGGGAACCGGAGAAAAAGGGAGCCACATGGGTTACTCAATTCGTGCCGAGATGGTGGCTTCTGTGCATTCGCTCGAGTCCCAACAGGGCGATCAGGTGGCCATCGGCGACACCATCATGATCTTGGAATCCATGAAAATGGAGATTCCCGTGCTGACCGAATATGCAGGGAGCATCTTGGAGATCAGCGTGCAGCCTGGCGATGTTGTACGCGAGGGTGACGTGCTGGCAATCATTTCTGCAGAGGGCTAACGGTGCCAGGCATTGCAGAAACGGCAGCGGAGCACACCGAGTTAGAGGCGCACCAGGTGGCGGCCCTGGAAAGTCTCGTTTCCTCATGGGACCTCATTGCTGATCTCGGGTTCAGCGATCTTGTGCTGTGGCTGCCCACGTGGAACGGTGCCGGATACATTGCCGCTGCTCAGGTCCGGCCTGCTACTGCCTCAACGGCAGTGCCGGATGACGTGGTGGGGAATTTCTTGCCACGTGGACGACAAGCGGACATGGACCGTGCGGTTGCCCAGCGAACCACGAACTCGAATCGGCTGCCAAGTCGGCCGGCAGCGCCGCAGGCAGTGGAGTTCATCCCCATCGTGATCGATGATCACGTGTGTGCTGTTATGGCGAGGCACCCGAGCCCGCTCTCACGGGGTGGAAGTGACCTCGAAGATATCTATCTCAACTCAGCTGATCACTTCCTCTTGATGGCCAGTACTGGTGGGTTTCCTGTTCCCGAAGAGCTTCGTTTAGTGCAAGAAAGTCCGCGGGTGGGTGATGGTCTCATCAAGTTGGATTCCAGTGGTCGTGTGGAATACGCGAGTCCTAACGCAACAAGTGCTCTACGGCGACTCGGACTTGCCACGCACATTCTCGGACAGTCCTTCGTTGAGGTGTCGCAGCGTTTGGCGCACAAGCCATTCGTGGGAACGAGCGCGGGAGTTGTAACCGGCCGGGTTTCGGGTCGATTAGATCTTGTGGGACAGCACGCAACTGTGATGCTGCGGGTGCTGCCATTTAGTGGTGGAGCAGGGAGCTTGGTGCTGTTGCGCGATGTGACGGACATTCGCCGCGGCCAGCGGGCTGTGATGTCACGTGATGCAACGATTCGGGAAATCCACCACCGGGTGAAAAACAATCTGCAGACCGTTGCGGCCCTCTTACGGCTGCAATCTCGCCGTTCCACCTCAGATGAGACGAGACTTGCGCTGGCCGAAGCTCACGCTCGAGTGGCAGCGATTGCCGTTGTCCATGAGGCGCTCTCCACCGATACAGCTGAGCAAGTGGACCTAGGAGTGGTCCTCGAATCGCTCGCAGCATTAATGCGAGATCTCGCACCAGCCTTCGAAGACCCGCCAGACATCACAGTCGAGTGCGGTCCGATATCACTGCCTGGTGAAGTTGCCACACCCTTGGCCATGTGCGTCACTGAGGTGCTTGCAAATGCCCTAGAGCACGCATCAGCCTCCGCGGTTCACGTGAGCGCTGCGGCGGAAGGCCGATACGTCTCGGTGCGGGTGGCTGATGACGGCGTGGGGATGCCAGCGGATGAGGCAGACGTCGGCCTGGGCATCTCAATCGTTCGGGCGCTGGCAGAAACTGAGTTGCGGGGTGAAGTTTCGTGGATCAGCAATCATGGGACAACCGTGGTCATCCGAGCTGATGTACGCCCACGTCAGGGGAGGTCTAGTGCTGAGGGTGTCTCAGAGAGGCCCTAGAGAGCAGAGCGAGCACGCAATCGAGCGTTGCGCCGCTTAAGGGCTCGGCGCTCATCTTCGCTGAGTCCGCCCCACACCCCACTGTCCTGGCCGGATTCGAGGGCCCAGCGGAGGCATTCGTCAACCACGGGGCAGCGACGGCACACGGCTTTGGCCTCCTCGATCTGAACGAGGGCCGGACCGGTGTTGCCGATTGGGAAGAACAACTCAGGATCTTCGTCACGGCAGGCAGCCTCATGGCGCCAATCCATGGCTAATCACTCCAGACTCAACTGTGCGCAGGGTTCGCCTCCGCGTGGTCGCCCTTGGCCTCCTACCCGTTCATGGGGCACCCGGAGGATCGCTCACGGCCAGCCCCGGAGGAAGTTAGTAGTCGG
>JBJOIE010000212.1:0-10258 GCA_046047295.1 Actinomycetota bacterium
GCCCGGCTCGAGGCAGCCCGGGCCACCGTGAGTGCATCGGGAACCTCAGGTTCCGGTACCGCCTAGCCCCCCGTCGAACTGGCGCAAACTGACCGCCGAACTGGCGCAAACTGACCGCCGAACTGGCGCAATCTGACCGCCGAACTGGCGCATTTCGCAGGTCGAACTTGTGCACAGCCTCAACAGGTATGTCGCAACCGTGTTTCAGGTGGGACTAATGTGACTATTGGGACATGTCTTCCCCCATGCTGGACGCACAGCATCGGCGTGGGCGAACTCCACACCAAACTCCATGGCTGACGGGTCACTCTGGTGGCGCTGACAATCGACGTTCGAGGCTGCGGCCCATCATTGCCTGGACGGTCACCCTGGGGCTCTCGGCGTCTCTTTTGGTACCCGTGGGGGCTGCTGCTCAAGTGGTCTTGGCGGCGAGCCAAAGCGATGCAGCGCTCACTCAATCCCTCGTGGTGCTCAACCCGAGTAGGTCATGGGGCGATGCTCAAGAGGGACGTCGCGCACGTATCGACCAGGCCGCACAGCTCTACTTCGGTGGCGTGGCCCCCGTGGTTGTGGTCACCGGCCCAGAGCGCATTCAGCGCAACGCGCGCGAACAACTCGAAGCCCTCGGTGTCCCCGCAGCTGACATCGTGGCGTTCCCCACCGGCCGCGACACCGTGGGTTCCCTTGCTGTCCTCGCCACAGTCATGCGGGATCTGGGATGGTCCTCGGCAACGGTGATCACCGATCCGGTGAACGCGGCACGAACCCAAGCCACCGCCCGCGCCTATGGGATTGACGCCCACGTGGCACCCGCGGAGGGGGCGGAACCGCTGACATCTGAGGCGGTGGGTCGGGAAGTATTCGCCCTGCTCCGGCACTATGCCTGGACGCAGTTCACCTTGCCGCAGATCCTGGGCACGAACAACTCCTACTAGCCTGACCACGTGATCCCATCCGGCTACACCCAAGCGGATGTCGATCGCTATGTCACCGAACCAGTCAAAGAATCGGTTCGTAGTGCATTCGCCCGCGATCGAGCGCGGGTTCTCCACTCCGCAGCCTTGCGACGCCTCGCGGCAAAAACCCAAGTGCTTTCCGCGGGCTACGCAGACTTCCCTCGAACCCGGCTTACCCATACCCTCGAAGTTGCCCAGATCGCCCGTGAACTCGGCGATGCACTCGGCTGCGATCCGGATCTCGTTGATATCGCTGGGCTGGCCCATGATCTAGGTCATCCACCGTTCGGCCACAATGGCGAGGAGGAACTGGACAGGATCTGCTCGTCCATTGGTGGATTTGAAGGCAATGCGCAAACAATCCGCGTGCTCACTCGTCTCGAGGCGAAGGTTCTCGATCCAGAAACGGGGGAGAGCGTGGGTCTGAATCTTTCGCGGGCAGCTCTGGATGCCGCGTGCAAATACCCATGGGCACGTAAGCAGGGCGTGCGCAAGTTTGGTTATTACGAAGACGACTCCAGAATCTTCGATTGGATGCGAATCGGTGCACCTGCAGAGCGCACGTGCCTTGAAGAGCAGGTAATGGATTGGTCGGATGACGTGGCGTACTCCGTCCATGATTTTGAAGATGCCATCCACACTGGCCTAGTCACACTTGATGAGTTGACTAACACTGATGTTCAGTCTGAACTTGTTGCGATCGCAAAGGAGCGTTATGCACCTGAGGCGGATGAATCAGAACTTCGCGCCGCGCTCGAGCGCATCACCTCACTTGATTACTGGCCGACAAGCTTTTCTGGCAGCCAACGAGATCTTGTTGCGCTGAAGACGTTCACCAGTTATCTCATTGGTCGATTCTGCGTCTCGGCCCAAATCGCCACTCAGATGGCCTATCCACTCAGCCCGCTCACGCGTTATTCGGCCACCTTGGTGGTGCCCGATGAGGTGCGCAATGAGGTGGCGATCATGAAGGCGATCACCGTCCAATTCGTCATGGGGCGCAGCGGGGCCGAGCGCGAATATGAGCGGCAACGGCAAGTGATTGCCGAGGTAGTACACGCACTCACCCTTGACGAAGGGCGCAACCTGGAACCCTGGCTCGCACCGACATATGCGCAGGCAACCACTGATGCGCAGCGCTTCCGCGTGATCATCGATCAAGTGGCAAGCCTGACGGATACCAGCATCATGGCCTGGCGTGATCGCCTGGTGCGCTAGCGAGCACTCTCCACTGCAGCGATCAGTTGATCAATTTCGCCCTCCGTGTTGAACACGTGAGGTGAAACCCTCACCAGGCCGGCGATTCCATGGCCATCAAAATCCGCCCGTGAATAGTCCGGTGTGGAAAGGCTGACGTTCACACCGGCGGCCTTGATGTGCGCTACAAGATCAGGAGCAGAGATTCCTTCACGGGTGATCGTCACGATACCGCTGCGCTTGGCCGGTGAAGCACCTCGATCGCGCACCGTTACCCCCTCAATGCGCGCGAGCTTGGCTCGGGCATATTCCGCCAGATGGCTAATACGCTCGCGAATCCCATCCATGCCTAAGGCAAGTGCGTAATCCACTGCGGCTCCGAGGCCAAGAACCGCGGCATATGACTTCTCCCAGGATTCGAAGCGCTTTGCTCCCTCAGCCACTTCATATCCACCCGGAACCCAGGTTGCCGAGTGCAAGTCCAGGGGAAAGGGTTCGAGTTCATTGAGTGCGCGGTCACTCGCATACAGGAATCCTGATCCTCGCGGGCCTCGCAAGAACTTCCGTGCAGTTGCGGAAACGAAATCTGCACCAATCTCAGCAACGTCAACGTGGAGTTGACCGATGGATTGGCAAGCATCGAGCAGGTAATACGCGTTCGAACCCGAACGCACGGCGGATCCAATGGCAGCCGCATCATTGATCAGCCCATTCTGCGAAGGGCAGTGGTTGATGGCTACGAGGTGCACGTCTTCATCAAGCATCTGTTCAAGGGCACCAACGTCCACGGTTCCATCCGCAGAATCCGGGATGAACTCCACTCGGCAGCCCAATGCCTTGGCCACCTGGAATGCGGGAATCACGTTGGATGCGTACTCCGCGCTGGAGACCAGAATTCGTGAGCCTGGAACCACCACATCGCTGAACTTGAGGGCTACGAATGCTCGATCCCAGGCCGCTGTGGCAGATTCCACGAGTGCCACCTGATCGGCGCGCGCGTTGATCAAGGCCCCGATCGATGCATAGACGGCACTGATTCGATCGGCTGCCTCGGCGTGCGCTTCGTATCCGCCGATCTCCTCCTCGCGACGCAGGTGGGTCACCATGGTGTCCACGACCACCGCAGGGGGCAGCGCCGAACCGGCGTTATTGAGGTGAATCACCCCAGTGCAACCGGGGGTGTCCGCCCGAAGGGCAGCAACGTCAAGCTGGCTGTGCACGGATTCCATGGGTGCATCCCAGCACACCTAGACTTCCCGCATGGCCGGGCGTATCCACGATGAGGATGTTGCGGCCGTCCGTGAGCGGGTTCGAATCGATGACGTAGCGCGTGAATACGTGACCTTGAAGAGTGCTGGGGGAGGTTCACTCAAGGGTTTGTGCCCCTTCCATGATGAGCGCACTCCCTCCTTCCACGTCACACCCAGCCGGGGCATGTGGTACTGCTTCGGCTGCGGTGAAGGTGGCGATGCCATCAACTTTGTGCAGCGCATGGATCACCTCACCTTCACCGAGGCCGTAGAGAAGCTCGCGGGCAAGACCGGGATTCAACTTCGCTACGTCGAGGGCGGCGCAGCCGTGAGCAAGTCCACCGGCCAGCGGACAAGGCTCGTTGAGGCCCACGCTGCTGCCGCACGCTTCTATGCGGAATCCCTCAACTCACCGGAGGCGCAGACCGGGCGGGAATTCCTCACGCAGCGGGGCTTCGACAGGGAGGCCTCCGAGCGCTTCGGCGTGGGTTATGCCCCCAAGGGTTGGGATGCATTGACCAAGCACCTTCGCTCCAAGGGTTTCTCCGAGCAGGAACTCCTCGCGGGCGGATTGGTGAGTCAAGGAAACCGCGGCGTCTATGACAGATTTCGCGGACGGCTCGTCTGGCCGATCCGCGATCTCGGGGGAGACGTGGTGGGCTTCGGCGCCCGAAAGCTCTATGACGATGACGAGGGCCCCAAGTACCTGAACACTCCTGAGACACCTATATATAAGAAGAGTCAGGTGCTCTACGGAATTGATCTGGCCCGCCGTGACATCGCCAAGGACCAGCAGGCCGTGGTGGTGGAGGGCTATACGGACGTGATGGCTTGCCACGTGGCGGGTGTGACCAACGCCGTGGCTACGTGTGGCACTGCTTTTGGCACCGATCACATCAAGATCCTGCGTCGGCTGCTCATGGACGATGAAACGATGCGCGGCTCCGTGGTGTTCACCTTCGATGGTGATGCGGCAGGTCAGAAAGCGGCGATGCGTGCTTTCGGCGAAGACCAGCGATTCATGGCGCACACCTATGTAGCGGTGGCGAAAGACAACCTGGACCCCTGTGATTTACGACTCCAGCAAGGCAATGATGCCGTCGTTGCACTGATCGAGGATCGAGTACCGCTCTTCGAATTCGCAATCCGTTCAACCCTGGCCACGTTTGATCTGAATTCCCCAGAGGGTCGCATTGCTGCGCTTCGGGAAGCAGCTCCGATTGTTTCGTCCATACGGGATACCGCATTGCGTCCGGAATACACGCAATTGCTCAGCAAGTGGCTGGGTATGGACGTCAGTGCGGTTCGCCAAGCCGTTGGTTCAGGAAAACGCTCGGACTCTGAAACCAACCGCACACCCCAGCCGCGCCCGGGTGATCCCACCCTCGTCATTGAGCGGGAAGCTCTCAAAGCGGCTTTGCAGTACCCGGATCAGGTACATGAGTGGTACGCAAGTGTTGAGGATTCTGCATTTACCCACCCCAAAGCCCTTGCTGTGCATCAAGCCATTACCCGCGCGGGTTCACCATCACCCGAGAGTGAGGGCTTGTTGTGGATCGATGCCGTGCTCGATCAGTGTGACGACGATGCGGTACGTCAGACGGTGCGTGAACTTGCCGTGGAACCAATGCCCACCACCGATGCAACCACCGCACGGTACGCCACTGGCGTGATCGCTCGAGTCCTCGAGCGCGATGCCAGTCGGCGCATAGAGGATCTGCGAGGCCGTATGCAACGTAGTGAAGATGCCGATGCGGAAGAACTCCTCGGAGAGGTCATGGCGCTGGAGGAATATCGAAGGGATTTGCTCAAGGTCGCGCTGGGGGAGAGCTGATGTGGGGAAAGCGGCCACTCGTTGAGGTGGAAACCCGAGATGGTGCCACGGTGACCGCTACGCGTGAGCACCTGCACATCTCAGCGCCAGAAACCACGCTGCCCTGGCATTCGGTGATCACGGCCGAGTGGGAAGCCCCGCTCCTGCGCATTCATGCCGCACCCGAAGGTTCACCCTGTCGATTCAACTTGGAGATCCCGAATCCGAAGCGGCTGCCCGAAGTTGTTCGCGAGAGGGTGACGGACAGTGTCATCATCAGCGAGCGGCGGACCTTGCCTAGCGGCGCGAGCGCCACCTTCGTGGCGCGCAGGCTTCCTGGTGACGAGATCTCCTGGTCTGTTGTGTTCGACTCCGGGGTCAATGCCCAAGATCCGGAATTGCAGGCTCAGGCCACGCAGCTGCTGGACGATCTGCGCTCCACCCTAGGCGTGTAACACAACCACCGAGTTGGTAGCCTTTCCCGGCCCAACACAGTCCCCCATAGCTCAATTGGCAGAGCATTCGACTGTTAATCGAAGGGTTCTTGGTTCGAGTCCAAGTGGGGGAGCGCAAGACCTTCATCGGGATGCGAGCTCACTGCGCCAGGAGGCTGGCCACTCTCTTTCGCATCTCGTCCACGTTTTCGCACCGTAGTTCAATAATCTTGGTGCGCGCTCGATGCCCGCTGTGCACAGTCACGTACCGGGGATGTATTTCCAAAGCATCAGCAAGCGCATCTAGTACGGCCTGGTTGGCCTTGCCGTCGACAGCAGGCCTGGTCACCGCAATTATCAACTGATCGGATTCACCGTAACGGCCACCCACCCGAGTACGGGCAGTTCCAGGCTTAACGCGCACGTTGATGCGGAGTGCGATGAGGCTCACGAAGGTGACTCGTACGGATCAAAGCCTTGGTCGAGCAGTTGGTCACGAGCCTCGATGTAGCACCGTTCGAAGGATTCGGGATCACTCACTCGCCCGCGCCAGGCATCGAGGCGCAAGCGAGTTGCCGGCATCCGTTCGGCGAAGAAGGTCCGCATGGTGGTGTCGTCGGGAAGGTCGAGGAAGTTCAGGATGCGGCTGAAGGTCACCTCTCTTTCGCGCACAACGAGATCCTCCAACCGGATGAGCAGGAAGGATTCAGAGGGAAGTTTGGTGACACCGTTATGGCACCTGGCCAGGCGTCTTGCCCACCAGGTGATTGCGGCATCTGGTGTGTTCGGGCCCCAACGCTCGCTGAGTACGGATGCTGCGGTGCTGCGACCATCGCGCACCATCCAAATAAATTTTGCGTTGGGCAGAAGTTGCGTGAGTTCGGGAGCGCGAACGACATTTGGTGGCGAGGTATCGACCCAGAATGATTCACTGCCGTGCCCGTACTGCGCTCGAACGATTTCTTCGAAGAAATTGCGTCCGGCCTGCAGTCGGTTGCCCGCTCGGAGACGCTGTTTTAAGCCCACAAGTGCTTTTTCGCGGTCAACTACATTCATCGTCAACTGCAAACCACTCTCGCGACCTTGACGATTACGCCTCTGCCACCACCTCCCACGCATGGACTCTTCGAATTGAGCGAACACAAAGCGGGTTCGGATTCCGGGCACTCGCGCTGCCTGGCGCTGCCAGGCCTGCGCGAGGAGACGCGTTCCGCGATCATCACTAACGCAAAGGTCAACGAGGCCGGCTGGTTCGGTAAGGAACTTGACTTCCCGAGGCAGGCTCACACGGACAGCTGTATGACTTCCAAGTAGGCCGCCCATCACGGTGGTTCCGCAGCGCCCGGTACCGCCTATTAACACCGGGGTGGGTGTTGAATCTTCAGGCCGAGCCACGCATTTGACCTTAGTCCGGAGAATTAGTGAACGCGAGACCACCACACGGCGTTGCGAACCTCGGGTGAACCAGCACGCAGTTCATTGAGAGGGGTGGGATCTCTTCGCTGGTAATCGTTGACGGCTAGCAGGCGCGAGATTCCTGCCATGCTCGAAACGTCCAGCGGCTCGCCGGGTGACCAGCCTTGTGGGGACGCATGGTCGACGACGGTGCTGACGATCGCCACCCGATCTTCCACTGCGATGAACTCGAAGATTCTGCCCTGTTGAGGCCAGTCGATGAGTGAGGAAGTGGTGATTTCCCAGAATCCTTCATCGGAGTCAACGTCGTCATGGCCTGGTTGGTGATGGATCGCGGCATTGAAGTGCACATGTCCCGCGATCCAGGCGATCACATTGGGATAGTCAAGGAGGAGCGCAACTACTTGACTTCCGAGGATGCGTTGCTGGCCATCGGGGGCATAGTCGTTTGTCATCGTGGGAGACGGGTGGTGGGATGCGATCACCACGTATTTCTCGGTTGCGGCCTCCAATTGTGCCCTCAGCCAGAGGAATTGAATTTCATCGAGGGAGCCCTGCCACCCGCCGTAGGGATTGACGGTGTCTAGACAGATAAATCGGAGTCGACCGAAATCCTGCACCCAATAGTTCACATCGCGGCCAGCAGCCGTGGCAAATTCGCCGGGTCTGACCAACCTGCGCTCTGCATCGGCGGTGATCATCCGCCGAGGCGCATCTGGATCCTCCAGGTAGCGGGCCGGACCATTTGGTGCTACCGCTGCAATGATGTTGCGTGGATCGAATCCCTCGGATAGTCCGGTGATCGCTTCACCGCCGATGGCATAGTCACGAAGCCCCGCATCTGGTGCCACTGTGCCCTGGAGCAGAGCATCGTGATTCCCGTGAACGCTCATGATCGGGTACATCACACCTGGTGATGTCACAGGCTGGCGTGCGGCTTCGATCAGCCCGGGAATCCGTGGAAAGCCGTAAAGACGTGTCGGCCGATCGGGCGGCATACCGGTAGGTGGGCCGTCAGGGTGCCAGTAGTGCTCGTCCCACGTTTCTGCGTCGCTCACTCCGCACCATGAGCTGTGTTCACCGCCGCTGGCTGGTGTGATTTGGCCACCATTGATGACTGTTGTGTACCAATCGAGTTCATTACTCTGAGCGTTATCGGTGACATCGCCCGTGATGAGCATCGCGTTGACTGGGGCTCTGGTCACGGGTCCTTGGGAAAGTGCGTTCGCGGTGTTCACCATGGCTGTGGCAACGTGCACAGTGAGAATCTCTTGCGGGCGATATGTTCCTACCTCGCCTATCTCCTCACGGACCGGCGAATCCGGATCGGCGAGTCGATCGAGATACTCAATGCGTACCGGCGACTCTGCGTCACAGAGGTGCAAGTCCGACAGATGCCAGATGCAGCCAAGAACCTCACCTGCCGGAACAACATGCGCATGTGGCTCACCTGGCCCGAGCTCAAGCTCACGCCACCCGAGATCATTTGCCTGACCTTGAACAATTCGGCTAGTCAGGGTTGTTTCCATAACGGCTCTCCCATCGAGGAATCAAGGGTGATGCGGAACTAAGACATGACCACTAAACGATCTGCATGTGGACTCAACTCGAGAAACACTGTCTGGCCGGCGCTCAAGCCTGCGGTTGCAGCACTCATCTGATCGGTTATGACGCGCGCGCCATCGGTGAGTTCCACGGTGACACGCGTCACTGGTCCGAGGAAACTGATGTCGAGCACCCTTCCGCCATTTGAAGGTAGGTCAGAAGCGGTGCGGTCCACCTGCGGACTCACAATGATGTCTTCTGGCCTGATTCCGAGATCCGCACGCTCACCAGGGGAGCTGGGGCGCGAACCGCTCACGGACCGGCCGAGAACAATCCAGTTTCCGCTATCACTGCCTTGGGCTGGTAAGCGGTTGATGGATCCAATGAATGTGGCGACAAATGGATTCGCAGGATGTTCATAAAGTTCACGGGGGGTGGCGATTTGCTCTAGGCGGCCCTTACTCATTACGCCTACCCGATCAGCCACGGCGAGAGCTTCGTGCTGATCATGGGTGACGAACACGGTCGTGACGCCAATGTCACGTTGCAGGCGGCGAATCTCCTCGCGAAGAGACTCACGCACCTTCGCATCAAGCGCGGAAAGAGGTTCATCAAGCAGGAGTACGCGCGGTTGGGTCGCAATCGCCCGAGCCAAGGCAACGCGCTGTTTCTGCCCCCCGGACATCTGATGCGGAAATTTGTCCGCTTGATCCTCGAGCGCGGTGATCGCAAGCATCCGATCGATGATCTCGTTGCGGGAGTTGGATGCGACCTTGTGTGCCTTCAGGCCAAAATCAATGTTTTGGCGCGCAGTCATGTTGGGGAAAAGGCTGTAGTCCTGAAAGACCATGCCGAAATTCCGCTTCTCCACAGGAATTCCGGTGATGGGCTGATCCGCCACACGCACATCACCGGAGTCGGCCTTCTCGAATCCCGCCAGAATGCGCAGGGCGGTTGTCTTTCCGCACCCGCTCGGTCCCAACAGGCACACCAGTTCACCTGAGGTGATATTGACGGTGAAGTCCGCAAGTGCGATCGAAGCACCAAAAGTCTTGCGTACGTGCTCCATGTCTACTGACGCCATCCTTGAGTCCTCCTAGATTCCAGTTGTCTGAACGTTGAGGCCGCGCTTGCGCAACGCACGAACAACGATCGCTATGGCCGCAGCAGTGATCACGAGCACGATCAGTGCAAGTGCTAGGCCCGCGCGAGCATCGCTGCGCTGGAAGTTGACCATGAACGTGGGCAGAGTCTCTTTCAAGAGCAAAGACGCGAAAGCAAACTCACCGAGCACCATCGCTGTGGTCAATGCTGCTGAAGCGACGATCGATGCGGACATGTTCGGCAATAGCACTCTGAAAATGATGGTGACCAGTGATGCCCCCATGCTCCGGCCAGCCTCAAAGAGGGTGCGCGCATTGATGGCCTGCAGTCCGGCGTCAAGGGCTCGATAGGTGAAGGGCATGGCCCAGAGTGCGTAGAAGGGCACCAGGCTGAACACACTCGCCAGGAACCACGGTGCTCCGGTTCGAAATGTCGCGGCAACCCCCACCACGAGTGCGATGGGTGGCACGACCCAGGGGAGCAGGGTCAACGCGGTCAGCAAGGGCCGCATGCGAGGGGCTTTGATCTCTGTCACGATCGCTA
>JBJOIE010000213.1:0-3465 GCA_046047295.1 Actinomycetota bacterium
CCATCGCTCCCTACGATGGCGGCTTTGCCGTAACCACGGACTTCATCGGCGCCGAGCCCCGCACTCGCCAATGCAGCAAGTGCTTGGGCCACCAGATAAGCGGCGGCCTCAGCACCAAGGGCTTCGAGCTCTGAGAGATCGGGGACGAGGCCGCGACCGGCAAGCGGGTTGTCCACTACGACAACCGCCAGAGCGATGTGCGTGGGCAATGCGAGCGGGGCACCCGCTTCCTCGTATGTGGTGTGCAGGCTCGTAATGCTCGTCCTCATTTTCATACGTTTGCCCCTTCCAGGGATTGCTGTGCACCATTGACATCAATCAAATTTCCATCAATCTAATTGCCATCAATCAATTCGTAATTGGTGTTGCGCTGACGCAGCGTTCGGCCGACGGGAGACACGATCTCAGCAAAATCCTCTGGCCCAAGGGATTGCCCATGTGCAGCGCCGGCGGCGCGAGAAATATTTTCATCCATCAAGGTGCCTCCGAGATCATTCACGCCAGCGCGTAGTAGTTGACGTGCACCACTGGCGCCTAGCTTGACCCACGAGGCTTGAATGTTTGGGATGTAGCCGTGGTAGGCGATCCGCGCTACCGCGTGCATGAGGATTACCTCCCGCCAGGTGGGACCCCTACGCGCCTTGCCCTTGAGATACACCGGTGATGCCACGTGCACGAATGGCAATGGAATGAATTCGGTGAATCCCCCGGTACGTTTTTGCAGCGCTCGAGTTCGATCAATGTGACGTGCCCAGTGGATCGGCTGCTCGATGCTGCCAAACATGATGGTGACCGTGGAGCGAAGGCCCACTGAGTGTGCACGCTCATGGACATCAAGCCATTCCGCCGTGGTGACCTTATCCGGACACAGAACTTGGCGAATCGAATCATCGAGAATCTCCGCGGCGGTGCCAGGGAGTGAACTCAAGCCCGCATCACGAAGGGTGCCGAGGTAGTCGGTGAGGTCCACCCCTAGCCGCCGCGCTCCCTCACTTACCTCCAATGCGGTGAAACCGTGAATGTGAATCTCTGGCGCTGCAGCTCGGGCTATCTCGGTGACCCGCTGGTAATAGGCGCCATCGAAGCTCGGATGGATGCCGCCCTGCAAACAGACTTCCGTCGCTCCCGCCTCTGCTGCCTGACGGACGCGCTCACCAATTTCATCGTCACTGAGCAAGTACGGAGTACCACGCAAGTTGAGCGCGGAGGGACCCTTCGAGAATCCGCAAAACGTGCAGCGGAACGTGCACACATTGGTGTAGTTGATGTTGCGATTCTTTACGTACGTGACTGTGTCTCCCACAGCGTGCTCGCGCAATTCATCGGCTAGAGCCGCGACCGCGGAAACTTCCTCACCACGAGCCTCAAACAAGGTCACCATTTCGGCTACGCCCAGTTCCTGACCCGCACGTGCACCAGCGAGTACCTCTGCGACCGCACCCGCGACAGGCGCATTCAGAGCCACGTTCGGCAAGAGGTCCGGGACTGCGTGGGTCGAACCTGCAAACCACATCGTGGATCTACGTCCAACGATGATGACTTCGGCACCTGTTCCGACATTCGCCGCATCTCGGTATTTCTCCGGCAGGAGTGACCCCGGATCATCTCTGGCCAGACCAGCGGAATCCATCCGCTCTATCACCGCTCGGTGAAGCTCTCGATCTATCCACTTGTCACGACGAAGGGCGAAGTGCGGATGCACCGTGAGCCGCGGCACCAGCGCCGATCCGATCCGCTGCAGAGTCTGTCGGAGCTCGTCTAGATGAGGCCATGGCCGTTCAGGGTTCACGTGATCGGGTGTCACAGGAGATATGCCACCAAGATCACGCGCGCCGGCATGAATGAGGTCAGTGGGATTGGCTACGAGGTTGGGAGGCGCCTGCACAGTCACGTCCTTGGGCAGTATTTCCCGGGCCATCACGATGGTGTCGAGGAACTCTTGGAGGTCACACGCCGGGAAGTTCCGCATTGCAGTGCCGTCTTTGGGCAGGAAATTTTGCACGATGACTTCTTGGATGTGCCCATGACGTTGGTGACTTGCTGCGATTGCGGCCAGCGCTACCTCGCGATCTCGCTCGCTCTCACCGATCCCCACCAGAATGCCAGTGGTGAAAGGGATGGAGAGCTCACCCGCCCATTCCAAGGTGGCCAGTCGCCGCTCCGGCGTCTTATCCGGTGCCCCACGGTGGGCAGCGAGGCCAGGATTGAGGGATTCGATCATCATCCCCTGGCTTGGAGCGACCGTGCGGAGGTGCGCTAGATCATCGCGACTAAGTGCCCCAGCGTTCGCGTGCGGTAGTAAACCGGTCTCTTCAATGACCACCCGCGCTGCCGCCACCAAGTACTCCACCGTGGATGCGTACCCGTGATCGTCAAGCCAGCTGCGGGCTTGCTCATACCTGGTTTCAGGTGCTTCACCGAGAGTGAAGAGCGCCTCATGGCACCCAGCATTGGCACCCGCCCATGCGATCTCCCGCACCTCATCAAGTGAGAGATATGGAGCAGGGACATCGCGCGGTGCATGCGCGAACGTGCAGTAGCCGCAGCGATCACGACAGAGATGGGTCAGCGGGATAAAGACCTTGGGTGAATACGTGATCACGCCAGCGGAGACTTCACCGCTCACCTGACCTCCAAGTTCACCTGACCAGAAGCACCTACCAGCAAAGCACCCCCGGATCAGCATCGTTGCATATGCCGATCCAGGGGTGCCGAATTACGTGATGGTGATCACCACGCCCGGGGATTAGTGCGAGTGAGCGTGTGACTCCGAAGGGCTAAAGGTGCGTACATTGGCCCGTGAGGCGATCCAGGTCCAACCGGGCTCACGCTCGGGCGCCACCTCTTCCACGATCTCCAGCCCGGCAACTGCCGCGTTCGAGAACGAATCATCCACATGAACGACGTTGTCGAAGCCATAGTGCTGCAGCAGCGAAGCAACCGCCGATGCGCGATAGCCAGATCCGCAGTACACGAAGATGTCTTCATCGCGGGGCAATTCACCCATGCGATCAATCACCTCATAGAACGGAATGAACTTCGCGCCGGCAACGTGGCCGGCTTCCCACTCGAGAATTTGGCGAGTGTCTACAACGAGCGCATTCGGGTTGGCCTTCCATTCCTTGGCCATCTCAGCGAAGTCGACGCGACGGATTTCTTTCGCGCTCTCACCATCTTCGAGCCAGAATTGTGGTCCACCCACGGCCTGCGCCACCGGGCGGTCAATTCCAATGCGAACGAGTTCGCGCTGTGCAGCGGCAACCTGCTCCGGGGTTGATCCGAGCAACGTGATCGGCGTATTCCACGGAATCATCCAGCCGAGGTAGTTCACGAATGCACCATCGAGATCGAAATTGATCGCACCAGGCACGTGACCTGAGGTGAAAACCTCACGTGAGCGCAGATCAACCACCCATTCCCCATCCGCGATGCGCTTACGAAGCTCGGCTGGATCGGCCTGCTTCG
>JBJOIE010000214.1:0-10348 GCA_046047295.1 Actinomycetota bacterium
CCTTGGGGAATCCCTGTGGAAGGCCTGTTGATCAGCAACCACAACCTGTGGACGAAACACACCGATGTAACTACTAGATCTTGGGGTTTGAACAGTAGGGCATCCCAACCCCCTTGGCAAGGTTGGACGAGAAACTGGGCGTGTCGGCTAGTTCAGCCGTGAACCTAGGGCGTCAACGATGAATGCCGCATAGGCCTTTTCGCCTGCCCGGGTGTAGTGCAGCCCATCTCGGAATTTCACCCGATTTGCCCTCGCGAAACTCCCCCAGTCCAAGGCGTGCACATTCGATCGATTCGCAGCGAGGTCGGCAGCCAGATTGTTGAACCAGCGCTCCTTAGGCCGGCTGAGACGATCGGCGCCCCTGGCATAAGTCCCAACGACGATCAGTTGACGCTGCGGGCCAACAGCCTTAACGAACCGTTCAAGGCGAGACTTCGTGACCGAACGGTCGATCCAGCGCATGTCGTTGGTACCGAGTCCGAGGACGACGATCTCGGGCAATTGGCCCAGGGATTTCGCTCGCTTCAGCTGGGCCAGACCCCAGTCCAAGCGCTTCCCACCCCAGCAGCGAATAGTTGGCGTCCAGCCCTGCGCCCGCATCTCCCGGATGAGATCCTGCCGTGACTCCCGCGTGAGGGAATCCCCGATGACGAGCACCCGGCGCCCTTCGCCAGGGCTTCCTGCCACCGATTCCATTGGCCACATCGGCGCTGGGCAGCCGAGAGCGGTCCGTGCCGGCCACTGGCGGTCGCGTGAATCCGCGTGGGCAGCGCTACTCGCCAGAAACCCGAGGATTAGGACACTGCATCCAGCCACAATGCCCTGGATGGTGGATCGAGACCGCACCCCATGAGTATTACTCATGGGAGTGGCCCAATTAGCCCAGCGGTATGACTAACTCTTGGCCAGCGAAGACGACCGCAGATCGCATGCCATTGAGGTCCTTGATCCGCTCAACGGTTTCGCGGGTGTCTCCTGCCGGTGCCACCTCCTGAGCGATTGCCCACAGGGAATCTCCTGGACCTACTACATAGGAACCCGTGGCTGCCTCTCCACCGGCGCTTGAGGCCCCGGCGAAATCTCCAACGAAGGTCATGAAACTGGCTGCGGTAACGACTGCGGCCGCGAATACCGCCAAGCGCCCCCGACGGGTCAACCGAATAGGAGCAGACCGATGGGTTGGGTTAACTCGACCGGGGTGGCGCCGAGTACGGGTGCTCGCGGATGGACTTAGTGCGATTGTTGCCATGGGGAAGCTCCTCGCCTGAGCGGTGACCGCCTTGGTCACCCCATGCGTTCGAACATCTGTTCGATCGAACACATGTGCGATTTTTAGCATATGGGCACGACACACCGCGTGATTTTCGAACATATGTTTGATTTCGGCGTGTCTTGGACCTACTCTTAGGGGCATTGGTCAGTGGCGTCATCCGGTTCCGGCGCACCTAAGGAGGGCACATGGCGGGCAAGATCGTCAAGAAATCGGGTGTCACGGGTAATAAATCGAATGTTCATGAACTGCCCGACGGTCCGGCCGACGAGCACGGTCTCACCCCGCGTCAGCGCGCCATCCTCGACGTGATTACCGCCAGTATCGACGAGCGTGGTTACCCACCGAGCGTGCGCGAGATTGCTCACGGCGTGGGTCTCACATCATCGTCTTCGGTGGCGTATCAGATAGGCATCTTGGAGAAGTTGGGCTTCCTCCGGCGAGATCCCAATCGCCCGCGAGCCCTTGTCGTAGCTGATCCCAGAATTGGAACTGGTGAACCCGAGTTAGGCGGAGCGGCCAGTCAGGCTGCGTTGCTGTCACCGGTTGATGATGCTGTCGCAGAAGTACCGCTGCTGGGTCGCATTGCTGCCGGTGGTCCTATTCTCGCCGAGCAAACAAGTGAAGAAGTCATGGCTCTCCCCCGCCAGCTTGTCGGTCATGGCGAACTCTTCATGCTCAAGGTTGTTGGGGACTCCATGGTGGATGCGGCAATTTGCGATGGCGATTGGGTGGTCGTGCGCCAACAAGCCACAGCCGACAATGGCGATATTGTCGCCGCCCTCCTAGATGGTGAGGCCACCGTGAAGACCTTCAAGCAGCGTGACGGTCACGTCTGGCTCATGCCGCACAACCCTGCTTATGCGCCGATTCTGGGTGACGAGGCCACGATCATGGGCAAAGTCGTCACCGTGCTGCGCAAGCTCTAACTCGATTCCACAGCGAGCCTGCCCAGGGCTGACTTCACAACAGCTGGGTCGGTGGTGAACCACAACGGCGGCATGGATTTCCGAATAACGCTGCCGTAGCGCGCAGTGGCGAGTCGAGAATCAAGCACAGACACAACGCCCCTGTCAGTCTCGCTACGGATGAGACGGCCGGCACCCTGGGCCATCAGTGTGGCTGCTCGCGGCACGCTGATGTCGAAAAAGCCTGAACCGCCAGCTGCATCGGCAGCGTCCGACCGGGCAGAAGCCAACGGATCATCCGGGTGACTAAAGGGAATGCGATCGATAATCACCTGGATGCATGAGGCTCCCGTGACATCAACTCCCTGCCATAGCGAAATCGTGCCCAGCAGGACCGAGGATGCAACAGACCTGAATTCTTCGATGAGTGACGCAACCGCATCCCCGCGTTGCTGAACAAGGAGGGGAAACTCTCCTGTCAGCCGAACGCTGAGGTAATCCCGTGCTCGATCTACGCCACGCCACGAAGAGAACAAGGCCAGGGTGCGCCCCTGTGCGGCTTCGATCAACTCCGCCAGCTCATCCATGGCTTCCATGGCAATGCCTTCACGTCCCGGGGGTGGTAGATGGGCCGCTACGTACAAGATTCCCTGACTTGCGTAGTCGAAAGGTGATCCCACGTCTAGGTGTTGTGTCCGAGAGTTATCGAGACCGAATGAAGCCAATGCCGGCCCGAAATCCCCGCCCACTGTCAGCGTAGCGCTCGTGAACACGGCTGATCGGTCACCTACAACGTCATTTCCGATCACATGGTCAACGTCGAGGGGGGCCAGACACAGCGCGGGCTCACGCCTCTCTGGCTGCGTAATCCACACAACATCGCCTTCGGTCCGCCCCAGGAGAGCTCCCGCGGCTGCGTGCACCTCGTCGATACTGGCACGGATGACTTGCCGCTTGGCCAACTCTGCTTCATCGGAAATATCAACTCGCCCACTAAGAGCAACTATCAGCTGATGGCTAGCATCTCGAACCAGTGTCAGAGCAAGAATGACGGCACTTGGGAGCGACGAGTAGGTGCCGGCGTCTTGATCGAGCAGGGCGTTACGAAGCGCTTGGACCGATCGCTCCGCCTGTTCAGCGTCGTGAACGTCAACATGGGAGCTGGCTCTACTAAATGCCCGCTGGACTTCACTCGCGGACAGCTCCACGGTCACGGCACTGGTGATTCTGTCAACGATCTCGTGGGCCTCATCGATGATCACGGCCTGATGTTCGGGAAGCAGAGGCAGGGATTCCGTAGCGGCGATCGCAAGCATCGCATGATTCGTCACCACTATGTCTGCTTCGTGTGCTTGAGCTCGACGCACATTCGCAAAACATTCCTCGGCAAATGAGCACCCGGAGTCGCCTAGGCACTCACGGCTTGTCACCGAGAAGCCTCGCCATACACGCGGATCAATTGCACCCGGAAAATCGTCCCGATCACCGGTGGGCGTTGACTCAGCCCATTCACGAACGCGCAGAGCCTGTTCTTCAAGGTGACCCGCGGGACGCTCAAATAGCTCGTCAGTGGCCTCTGTTTCGAGCCCACCGCCGTGAAGTTTGTGGAGGCAGACGTAGTTGTTCCGTCCCTTGAGGAGGGCGAAACGTAATGGGTCATCCCACTCAAGGCTGTCGGCTACGGCAGGAAGGTCATGTGAAACAAGTTGGCGCTGAAGTGCAACAGTTGCGGTGGCCACTACAACGGGCATGCCCTGTTCTCGCGAGCTCAGGGCAGCCGGGACCAGGTAACCCAGTGACTTACCGGTACCTGTCCCAGCCTGAATGAGGATGGACCCTCCACTTGTGAATGCCTGCGACACAGCGGCGACCATCCTTTCCTGACCCGCCCGGGCGTTCCCACCCATTGCGCTCACCACGTGCCGAAGCACCACTACCGGTTCAGGATCGTCATCACCAACGGGCATCTACTGCCACCCGCCGAAGCTGTTGAGCCAAGCCTTCATCCACGAGAGCAATGAGGTGGCTGCCTGTCTCACCATGCTCCAGGCTGATGACTTCACCTCGCTCGTGAACGCTGGCCAGCAGGTCCCCCCTGCTGTACGGGAGAACGAGGTCGATGCGCTCGGCGGGGCGTGGGAGCGCCGAGTCCACTCGGTTCATCAACTCTTCGATCCCCTGCCGCTGGGAGGCGGATACGAAAAGCGCGCCTGGGTAATCGCGGCGCAACTGATCAATCATCTCGGAATCGGCAGCGTCACACTTATTGAAAACAATGATTTCCGGTTGGTCAGGGCGGGCAACATCTGCGAGCACTTCGTGGACCGCACGAATCTGGCCCTGGGGATCTTCATCAGATGCGTCCACCACGTGCAAAATCAGGTCTGCGTCAGCAACCTCTTCTAGCGTGGATCGAAATGCCTCGACGAGATCATGGGGTAAGTGCCGCACAAACCCGACCGTGTCTGTCAGCGTCACGAGCCGACCACTTGGGGTGTGGGCCCTCCTCACGGTGGGATCCAGGGTGGCGAATAGCGCGTTCTCCACCAGCACGCCCGCGCCGGTCAGTGCATTTAGCAGCGTGGATTTCCCAGCATTTGTATAGCCAGCGATCGCTACCGACGCGGTGTCGGACTTGCGTCGCGACGCTCGCTGCGTTTCACGGGCCTTACCCATAGCACGAATTTCGGAACGCAACTTCGCCATCTGCGCACGGATTCGCCGACGGTCTGTCTCGATCTTGGTCTCACCGGGCCCGCGTGTGCCCACGCCACCGCCACCGGATCCGCCACCGCCAGCTCCACCGCCCTGTCGAGACAGCGACTCACCCCAACCACGCAGTCGCGGAAGGAGGTACTGCATTTGGGCAAGGCTCACTTGAGCCTTGCCCTCACGGGAACGTGCATGCTGCGCGAATATGTCCAGGATCAGCCAGGTGCGATCTACCACCTTGACCTTGACGATTTCCTCCAGCTGTCGCAACTGACCAGGACTCAACTCACCATCGACGATGACCGTGTCTGCGCCACTCGCGACTACCAGTGCACGAAGTTCCCGAGCCTTTCCAGATCCAAGGTAGGTCGCAGGATCAGGTGATTCCCGACGCTGAATGACGCCATCCAGCACAACCGATCCTGCTGTCTGGGCAAGTTTGGCTAGTTCGCGCATGCTGCGCTCAGCCTCGACAAGGGTGCCGCTCGTCCATACGCCCGCGAGAACCACCTTCTCCAAGCGAATCTGTCGGTATTCAACCTCGGTGATGTCTTCCAGCTCTGTGGAAAGCCCCGATACACGACGTAAAGCATCACGCTCTTCTAAATCAAGTTCACCAACGCGCGGTTCCATGCTCAACCGCTGGTCATTCATTCGCAAGCTCCACCAAACCTTCAGCCACGAAGGTAACCGGGCCGCGCAGATACACGTGGTGATCGTCGCCCACCCGAACAAAGACGGTGCCCCCTGGGACATCTACCCGCCACGTAGAGCCATCCTCTGGGTGCCGTGCCTGGCTAACAAGTCCGACCGCACATGCCCCGGTTCCGCATGAAAGGGTTTCGCCCACGCCCCGTTCCCATACACGCATGCGCACGTGCCCGGGTCCCAGGTATTCCACAAACTCCACATTCACACCCTCAGGGAATACGTCAACCGGCTCCCACAGAGGTGACTCACACAGGGTGCCTATTCCTGCCAATTCGGCAACCTCAACAACAGCATGGGGATTGGGCACATGAACTGAAGCACCAGGAAGTAGCTGCCCACCTTGGGAGACGGTGACACGGTTGACTTCTGGACCTTGACTCGGCACACCCATATCTATCTCGATGTCTGATGCTGAATAGATGTGTGCCCTCAGCATTCCCGCTCGGGTGCCAAACTCAACTTCAGGACCATTGACCAGACCTTCGCGGAACAAATAGGCAACGAAAATGCGCGCCCCGTTGCCACACATTTCAGCGAGTGAGCCATCTGCATTGCGATAGTCCATGAAGAATGTCTGGGAATCTGGCTCCATTGGGGTGATCCGAATTACTCCATCCGCTCCTAAACCGAAGTGTCGATCACATAGGTAACGCACATCGTCGGCATCGAGGGAAATCTCGCCTTTGAGATCGGGAATCACAATGAAATCATTGCCCGTGCCGTGGGCCTTTATGAACGGCAGAGTGTGCAGACTCACGACCCAACACTACGTCCCGTGCACACGGTCGCGTACACCTCATCCACAAGCTTCACCACGTCAGGCCAATCAAAACCCGAGGACGTGGTCCGATTATGGGAGGCAATCATCTGACGCATCTCGTCGTCAACAGTGAGTGTGTGGATTGCTCGAACTAGGCACTCGTCATTTCGAACCTGAACGCCTTCGATTCCCGAGCGAATGAATTCGGCCGTACCCGTTTCTTGGCGCACGATCACGGGGAGACCTGCAGTCCGAGCTTCAAGAGCTGCAATACCAAAGGACTCGTGCACACTGGGCTGCACGAAGAAATCACACGTCGCCATGAGTGTTCGGATCTCAGGCGAGGATTGACGCCCAAGGAGCTTTACCTGCTCTTCAATCCGAAGCTTCTTGATCAGTCGTTCGATTCTGCCTCGTTGTGGACCTTCCCCAACCACCACCAATTCCATGGCTGGTCCCGGTCCCACATGCTCCGCGTGTGCCCTAGCAAATGCGTTAACCAGGGCCACTGTGCGCTTGCGGGAGGCAAGCCGCTGTACAGCGAGCACCCGGATCCCGGTGTGGTCGATCTGCGAAACGGCTTTCCAGGGGCCGGCGTCTATGCCGTTCGGAGTAACGAGAACAGCGCTCGGCAGGTGCAACGCATCCGCAACAATGCGCGCAGCCATGGCGCTCACAGCTGAGTAGCGCACCCCTCGCTCAGACCAGCGCACGAGGCGATGCGCAGCGGGAAGTGATCTCTTGGCGATCTCGCCCCACACACTGTGCACGGTGACGAGTGTGGGCAGCTCGCAGCCCAGAGCCGCTCTCACTCCTCCCCACGCGAAGGGTGAGACTCCACCCGCGTGCACGTGGACAACGTCTGGTCCAATCCTCCGCAGGAGTGGTTCGACGTGCGCACGAGTTCGTGGGTGTACCGGCAGGTTCGCGACCACAGGAGACGTGATGCGCACGATCTCGGGATCATCTGGCCCGTCACCACCCAATGACGTGACCCGATCCTTAGTAGCCGTGAGAACAGTGACCGAGTGACCAGCGCGGACCTGTGCTCGGGCTAGCCCCTGGACCTGAGATTCGATGCCACCCGTGCGCGGCGCATAGCAGTCGGATATGTGAACGATGCGCACAACGCGACGCTACGCCATGTGTTCGTGGATTCGACCGCTGGAGGCAGCACAATGGCCCGATGGACAGCACAGGTTCGGGAAGGCCACGCACTATCGCGTTCGTTCACGCACATCCCGACGATGAAGCCCTGCTCACGGCCGGCACCATGGCCAAAGCCCATGATGCAGGACATCGCGTGATCCTGGTGATGGCAACTGATGGTGCGGCCGGCCTGACGAGTTCCGAACTCGCCACAGACTTAGCAGCACGTCGATCCAATGAACTTGCCGCTTCCGCACAGGCGCTCGGAGTTGATGAGGTAATCAATCTGGGTTATGCGGATTCAGGGCTCACCGGCGATTGCCCGGGCGGATTCGCTCAAGCGAACCCTCAGATGGTGGCGGCGGATCTAGCAGGAATTCTTGAATCCAAAGAAGTGGACATCGTGGTGGGTTATGACCCGTCGGGTGGCTATGGCCACCCCGATCACCTTCAGGTGCATCATGTGGTGCGCCGTGCAGTGGGGCAAATGATGCGCCCCTTGACCCTATTTGAAGCCACGCTGCCTAGGGAACCCATCCGAGACGCTGTCCATGCCGCTTCGCGAATGCGGCTTACCCCCAGTGGCTTTGATCCAGGCGAATTTGATGATGCTTGGACTCCCAAGGCCAACATCACGCATCGAATCAATGTGCGCAAATTCATGCGGCAAAAGATGGCCGCGCTTGCTGCGCACGCGTCGCAAGCGCAATCAGATTCCTCCACGCGCACTCTAGGCGTGCTCACCAAACTGCCTATGCCGCTGGCCACCGCACTCCTGGGAACCGAGTACTACGTAAAAGTAGACCCGACGGTGCTCACCAATGAGTCTGCCTCCTGAGCTGGCCACCAGGTAATTCGCTCATCACCGGAAAACCACCGTTGCTGTCGGCGAGCGAAGCGGGATGTGTCCGCGACCGTGGTCTCAAATGCTTGCTCTTCGGTTAATTCGCCGGACAAGAACGCCATGACGGGTGCGTAGCCCAGGGCGAATCGCGCGGTTGGCGCCTGCGCAAGCCCCCGCTCCATCAACCCCGCTACCTCCTGGACAAAACCAGCGCCCCACATGTGACCGACACGCATGCGGATCCTGGCATCCAGATCTGCCCTTTCAATTGTGAGCCCTAGCCACTGGGTGTTGTACATGTCCCCACCCTTGGGAAGTTGCGCTCGAAACCGTTCTCCAGTGATTTCATTCACCTCGAGGGCTCGCACGATCCTGCGAGCATTGGCCGGATCAATTCGCGCTGCGGCCTCGGGATCGATCTGCTGCAATTGTGCATAGAGGGACTCCACGCCCTGATCGGCCAACAAGGCCTCCCAGCGGGAGCGTACTTCTGGATCGGTTCCTGGAAAATCCAGGGCATCTAGCACGGCGCGCACATAGAGCCCACTACCTCCCACGACGATCGGGACCGACCCCCGCTCATGGATCTCACCGATGGCCTGACGCGCCGCGTCTCGAAACTCAACCACGGTGACCGGCCTGTCAATGCTCCACACATTCAGCATGTGATGCGGTACACCGCCCATTTCTTCCGGTGTGGGGGTTGCAGTTCCGATGTCCATCCCAACATAAGCCTGCATGGAGTCTGTACTGACAACCTCGCCACCAATGAATTGGGCGATGGAAACCGCAGTAGCAGTCTTGCCCACTGCCGTGGGACCAACGATGGCGATGACGGGAGCGTCAGGCACGCGGCATCGCCGGCATGCCGAGTTTTACCCGACCGTCGCTCTCGGCAACTTCAACGGATACTTCTGGGAGACTTCGTGGCCGATGGGCAAGGAATTCATCTGCGATCAAGTGATGTGGTGCAGCGTAGGTGATGCGAGCGGTGACGAAGTCACCTGGCTGCACCATCTGCCCGTCGGAAATACCTACGTGTACGAGTCTGTTGTCACGCGCCCGCCCTGAAAGCCGGTGCGTTGCTTGGTCCTTGCGACCTTCGTGGGCGGCCACGAGAACCTCAACCTCGCTTCCCACGAGCTTGCGGTTTTCCTCCCAGGCGATTTCATTGATGCGGGCAATAAGACGTTGGTACCTATCGGTAACCACGCTGGGGTGCACCTGGTTTTCCATAACCGCTGCGGGTGTTCCTGGCCGCGCTGAGTACTGGAACGTGAATGCTGAGGTGAAACGAGCTTGCTCAACAAGATCTAGGGTCTGTGCGAAATCCTCTTCAGTTTCGCCCGGGAAACCCACGATGATGTCCGTGGTGATGGCGGCCTCAGGCATCGCGGATCGAACTTTTTCGATGATATTCAGATAGCGCTCGCGACGATAGGAGCGGCGCATGGCTTGAAGGATTCGATCAGAGCCTGATTGAAGTGGCATATGTAATTGCGGCATCACATTCGCTGTCTGTGCCATCGCCTCAATTACATCGTCGGTGAAATCTCGGGGATGTGGGCTCGTGAAACGAACCCTCTCCAACCCCTCAATTTCACCCGTCGCGCGCAGGAGGGAGGCAAATGCGCCCGGGTCTCCGAACTCGACTCCATAGGCGTTCACGTTCTGGCCGAGCAGGGTAATTTCCACCACTCCCTGTGCAACTAAGGCCTCAATCTCAGCAAGGATCTCCCCTGGCCGACGATCCTTTTCCTTGCCGCGCAGGCTCGGAACTATGCAGAAGGTGCATGTGTTGTTGCAGCCAACGCTAATCGCAACCCATGCCGAAAAATCTGAATCGCGACGCACAGGCAGCGTGGATGGGAAGACTTCAAGGGATTCATGTATTTCCACCTGAGCTTCTTGCGCAATGCGAGCGCGCTCGAGAAGTACCGGCAAGGAACCGATGTTGTGGGTACCGAAAACCACATCAACCCAGGGCGCCTTCT
>JBJOIE010000215.1:0-4818 GCA_046047295.1 Actinomycetota bacterium
AGTTGGGGCGCGTACGGGCAGAGCAAACTCGCTAACCTGTTGTTCACTTCCGAATTGCAGCGGCGGCTAAGTGCCGCGGGTGTGTCCACGAAGGCGATGGCCGCGCATCCTGGTTACTCAGCCACGAATCTCCAGCACGTGGGGCCGTCGATGCGCAATGCGTCGCTGGAATTGCGGATCACCCAAGCCCTGAACTCAGTTGTCGGTCAAAGCCCCTCGATGGGTGCGCTGCCAACGCTGTTCGCCGCCACAGCACCGGGACTACCGGGTGATTCCTATATCGGCCCAAATGGGCCGGCGGAAACGCGTGGTTACCCCGTGCCCGTTGGGCGTACGAAGGCGGCACAGGACATGGGTGCGGCTCTGCGCTTGTGGCAGGTAAGTGAAGTACTCACGGGTGTGACCTACCCGCTGGACTAACAGCGGCGTAAACCTGAGACGTTGTCCCGTGGCGTGGCCGTGGTTGCGTCCCCCAACGCACACGGCCCCCCCTCCAGACAGGTGAGCTGTCCTGGGAGGGGGGCCGTGCGACGTTCCCTTCGCGCTACTGTGACCAGCGAGCAGCGAGCGAAGCCGAAAGGTCATCTACCTTGTTCTGCAACGCGGCGGAAACCTTCTTGGCTGGATTCTGGAAGTAGATCACCTGAATGATCGCCGTCCCCGATGGGCGGTACGAGGAATAGGTGACGGTGGAAGAACCATTAATGCGCTTATCTGATGACACTGCGACCGAACGCTCATTGGTAGTGATCAGGTCGGTGGCATTGGACACGTACTGCGTCACCTTGTAGTACTCCTTGGGATTACCCGAGGTCAGCGCCTCACGGCCGCTCGGCGCACACGATGCCGTTGCCGCAGCCAGCGCAGACCATGCCGCTTGAGCAGCATCCGCAGATCCGTAGTCGCGCACGATCTCCTGCACCTCTGCGTATTGCTTGGAGTTCACTTCAGCATCAGCACGCCAGCCACCCGAATCTGGGAAGGTCACGTCTTTATTGGCAGCATCGATGCAGAGCACGTTAGGTAGTTCCGTGGTGTACGCACTGACACTCCAGTGCACGCTGGTGGGCTTGCGCACACCTCCGAATTGCTGAGCATCAGCCTGGGTCATCAGGCGTGCGGTGGGTGCACTCTCCGCGGCGTTGGCGGGTGCCAGGGCACCCATGCCTGTCACCGCGACGGCGGCAGCGAATGCAATGGATAGAAGACGGCGCATAGCGCTCCTCACGAACTCGTTGAATGAATATCCGTCTGAGTAGACCATAAGACGGCAATGAGGCCAAATAGGTAGGGCGCGAGGCGCCTATTCCCTTCTGAAAATGAGGGGAAATCCGAATTCGCAACATGAACAACCGTGGTGGCAGGTAGTGGATTCGAACCACTGTAGGCATAAGCCGACGGATTTACAGTCCGCTCCCATTGGCCGCTCGGGCAACCTGCCGTGCACACCCCAACATCGGGTAAGCGGTGAAACAATACAGGCGCAGCCACACACCTCTATATGAGGGTGAATGTGGCTAGGCTGTGAGGCCAATCAAGGAGGAGCCATGGCTGATAGCAGTTTCGACATCGTGTCCGAGGTGGATCATCAAGAGGCCGATAACGCCCTGAACCAAGCCTCGAAGGAGCTCGCCCAGCGCTTTGACTTCAAGAACACCGGAACCACCATCGAGTGGAAGGGTGATGATGCCGTCGAAATCACCTCGAGCACGGAGGAGCGCGTGAGCGCAGCACTCGATGTCTTTAAGGAAAAACTGATCAAGCGCGGCATCAGCCTCAAGGCCTTCACCGCGGGTGACCCACGCAGCTCGGGCAAGGAATACAAGATTTCAGGGGCATTCAAGAACGGGATCAGCACCGAACAGGCCAAGAAGATCGCCAAACTCATTCGTGATGAAGGCCCAAAGAGCGTCAAGACGCAGATTCAGGGTGACGAACTGCGTGTCACGAGCAAGAGCCGCGATGACCTGCAGGAGACCATCGCATTGGTGAAGGGTGCGGACCTAGATTTCGCCGTGCAATTCACCAACTACCGCTAGCGGTTGGCCCCAGCCCTAATCCTTGCTCAGGGTTGCCAGCTGTGAGATGAACATGCCCGCAAGTGCGACCCAAATTCCTACTGAGATCGTGTCTGACACAGCGAAATCCTGCACGTCAGCGATGACGTTGATAGCCACGGCCAGGGTCACGGCAATGATTCCAAAGATCGCCCACTTGCGCTGAGTTCCCTCACTCATCGATGTGGAGCGAGTGTTGCCCTTGCCGGTCAATCCTTGGTAGAGGCCGACAATTCCCAGGAATGCAAGAGCAGCCCCGAGAATGTAGCCCCAGCCACCCCATTCACCGATGGGCTGCTGAATAGCAGCAATGACCAGGGTGATCAGCGCAACCACGAAGTAGTACCAACCAAGTTTGCGGTTCTGTGCTTCTGTCCACGCAGCCATAACTACCTCCTGGGGGCGAGGTTAGCGATCCCCAGGGTCAAATCGCTGCGACTATGCCCAGGCGGCAGCGTGTCGCCCTGCCAATGGAGGGCATCGAAGGGGCATACCTCAACGCAAATACCGCAATACATGCACAAACCAAAGTCGATGGTGAAGGCATCAAGCACGTTTACTGATTTTGGGCGACGATCCCCAGGCTCACTCACCGATTCGGTATGTGACTCGAGTGAGATGCACCAGGTCGGGCACTCACGCACGCAGAGCATGCACGAGGTGCAGGCGTCTGCGATCAACTCAATTGATGAGTGACGAGTTGATTCACCCATGATCGGCCGTTTCAGGAACTCCCGCCGGCCGGAGCCGGCGGCGCGAAGGATTAGCGCCTCGCCGGCCGTCATCACCGGCTTCGGCCGCACCGGGCCATGGAGTTTCAAGCCGCGGTTGCAGGAGGACGGATTTGCGCAGCACTCCTCGCTGCGCACCAAGCAAGGGACGGCAATCGCTTCGGCCACTCACGGTGATGTCGAACATTTCTGCGCATTCACGCTCATACCAATCCGCACCCGGAAAAATGGAGATGATGGATTCAAGGGGTTCTTCGCAAATGCGTGTGGTGAGCCAATGATCGGAGCTGCCGCTCATCAGGCGGCTCAACACGTGAACGCACTCACCACCATCCGATCCGGTCAAGAAGTCAAAGGTCATACCCTCGGCCCGCGCACGCTCGTGCCTGCTGAGCCAGTTGGTGGGTTCAATACTTTCGGCAGTGATCAACATGTCGCGGCCAGTTCCGCGATGGCCGAGACAAGGGCTTCGGGGTTCGGGGGGCAACCCGGCACGTAGGCCCGCACGGGCACAAGCCGATCCGCCCCTGGAATGACGGAGGGGGCATCCCAGTAGGGCCCTCCCGTGCTGGCACATGCTCCGAATGCGAGAACGGAAACCTCACCGGCCGAGGCGCACTCCTCATACGTCCTTCGAACAACCTCCGCGAAGGGTTCGGTGACCGTTCCGGCCACCACCAGTACCGTGCTGGCCCCCGCTGCCCGCGTGGAATCCGCGGCATCAACGGCAATAAGCAAGCCGTCGGCTACCGCGGCATCGAACTCCAGTGCGCAGCACGCCAGCCCGAGATTCATCACCGAGAGTTCAATGCGCTCATCGGTGGCAAGGCGATAGCGGGACACATCATGAGAGTACCTGGGAGTGTCGTGCTCCCCCATGAGGCAATCCATGCCTATCAGGAGCAGAATGAGGAACCGCAACGAGCGGGCACCCGGTCCGCGGCGCACAAAGGGGTACGCGTGGCCAAGCAGGTGGTCCAAGTTGACCGTGTGGTGATCCGTTTCGCTGGGGATTCTGGTGATGGCATGCAGCTCACCGGTGATCGATTCACCTCGGAGACCGCATGGCTGGGCAATGACCTACTCACCCTGCCGAACTTCCCCGCAGAGATCCGGGCACCAGCAGGCACCATGGCCGGAGTGTCTTCCTTTCAACTCGCCTTCGCCGATCACGACATCACCACTCCGGGTGATGCCCCCAACGTCCTCGTAGCGATGAATCCCGCAGCACTGCGGGCGAATATTTCTGACCTACCGGCCGGCGCAGATCTCATCGTGAACAAAGATGAATTCACCAAGCGAAATCTGGAGAAAGTGGGCTACCAAGGAAATCCCTTGGAGGACAGTTCACTCACAAATTTCAAGGTGCATCCCATCGCGTTGACGTCGATGACGGTTGAGGCCCTCAAGGAATACGACATCACCAAGAAGGACGCCGAACGCGCCAAGAACATGTTCGCCCTCGGCCTGCTGCTGTGGATGTATCACCGCACCACCGAAGGAACTCGGGGCTTCATCGAGAAGAAATTCGCGAACAAGCCAGAGATCATGAATGCCAACATCGCGGCACTTGAGGCCGGATGGTCCTACGGCGAGACCACGGAGGATTTCAGCGTTCAGTATGAGGTGAACCCGGCACCGCTACCCGCGGGCACCTATCGAAATATCACCGGGAATATGGCATTGGCCTATGGGCTCATCGCTGCTGGCCAACAAAGCGGCTTGACGCTGTTCCTCGGCTCATACCCCATCACTCCTGCTTCTGACATCCTCCATGAATTGAGCAAGCACAAGAACTTTGACGTTCTTACCTTCCAAGCCGAGGATGAGATTGCCGGTGCAACCGCAGCGATAGGAGCGTCCTACGGCGGTTCCCTAGGTGTGACCACAACATCGGGTCCAGGTATCGCACTGAAATCAGAAGCGATCGGCCTCGCTGTCTCCTTGGAGCTTCCCCTGATCGTGGTGGACGTGCAACGTGGCGGCCCATCCACCGGGCTTCCCACAAAGACCGAGCAATCTGATCTCCT
>JBJOIE010000216.1:0-2970 GCA_046047295.1 Actinomycetota bacterium
CTGGGCCCCCGGACGCGTCAATCTCATTGGCGATCACACAGATTACAACGGCGGTCTCGCACTCCCCATGGCAATTGATCGAGGCACCAGCGTCATCATGCGGTCAACCGAGGAAGGCGAAATCCGGATCAGTTCACGGCAGGTACAGACCCCTGATGTTGCGGTCCCACTGGCTGATCTCGAAACGTTCACGATGCCCAACTGGGCCCGATACGTGGCGGGAGTTCTGTGGGCACTCGAAGCGAGGAATCGCACGCACGGTCTCGACATCCTGATTGACGGCAACCTCCCCTTGGGCAGTGGTCTTTCATCATCCGCAAGTCTGGAGGTAGCTGTTGCCTATGCCGCAGTCGAGCTACTGCACATTGATTGCGACTCAATGGATATTGCGCGAATCTGTCGCCGCGCTGAAAATGAATTTGTTGGTGCACCGACAGGGTCGATGGACCAAATTGCCGTCACCCACGCTCGAGTGAATGAAGCTTTGCTCTTTGACGCCTCCGAATCAACGGTGCTACCGATTCCATTGGAATCAATCCTTGGCGAATACTCACTGCTCGTCATCAATACCGGGGTGACCCATGAACTCGCGCAGAGCGAATATGCCAACAGGCGCACTGAATGTGAAGCGGCCGCCCAGCTGCTGGACGTGGAACTCCTTTCAGCAATTCCTGATCTCGACAGTCTCGCTCACTTGACTAGCGCCACCCACCGGGCACGGGTCCGGCACGTCATAACGGAGAACGAACGAGTGCGTGCTGCGGTAGATGCCTGTGCCCGAGGAGACGGATCCGCCTTGGGGAGACTCATGACTGCCTCACACCAATCCCTCCGAGACGATTACGAGGTGAGTTGCCCGGAGCTGGATGCTGCCGTTGCGAGCGCTCTCGAACTCGGTGCAAGTGGTGCTCGCATGACTGGCGGGGGATTTGGCGGATCAGCAATTGCACTCGTGCCGTCCCACCTCGCTCCATCCCTTGCGCACAAACTCCCCGGAGATGTCAGCGCCAAGGGGTTCCGTCCTCCGGAAGTGTTTGCGGTACACGCCGCGGGTGCCGCTCATAACGTGTCTACTCACTCGGAGGATTGATCATGAAACTTCTCGGCATAAATGCAGGATCCAAGGGTGGAAACACCCACATCCTTCTCGCCGCAGCTGCCGAAGCCGCATCTAATGCCGGACATGACGTTGAGCTCGTTTGGCTTGACGGCCTGGTGATCCCCAGTGGTCCGGATAGCACAGAAGTTGACCATGCCTGGTGGCTCTGGGACAAGTTCGTGGAGGCCGATGCCTGGTTAATCGCTGCTCCTATCTACATTCGGACCATTCCCGGGCGACTGAAGGTGATCGCTGATCGGTTGATGGGCCCAAATGCCGATTGGCCCCTCATTGAGGAGATGCTGCGTAGGAAGGCCGAAGGCATCCCCATTGAGGTTCCATTCCGAATTGATGAGCGCGTCTTGCGGCCACGGGTGGCCGGATTCATCGCCGTAGGAGGGGCCCTGACCCCCCAGTGGAAAACCCTGGCACTGCCAGCCCTGCACATGCTTACCCATCCCATGCAGGTTGCAATAGTGGATCAGCAACTCGTCGAGGGGGCTGGAACTTCGGGCTCGGTCCTTGTCCTTGATGGAGTAGTGGAACGAAGTCGGCTCCTCGGTCAACGAGTAGTGAGCCAAATGGGTAAAGCATTCGACGAAGTGGAATACCTAGGACCCGAGGGACTCTGCCCTAAATGCCACCTCAGCGTGATTAGTTTTGAAGGCGATGAAGTTGCCTGCGCCACCTGCGGTGCGCGGGGAGTATTGCGCGAAGGTCGCATTGCATGGACAAACACCAGCCCTTCCATCCTGAATATGAGTGAACGCCTCGAGCACTTTGAAGAGATCCAAGCAACGGCAAAACAACAACGCGCGCAGTCGGCAGAGATCCAATCAATGCTTACCCAGTTCCCTACCGACGCATACGTCACACCCTGATCGCGATTTACGAAGGAGAGGGAATAGTGAACAAAAAGCCACTCGACGTCATAATTTCCGGAGGAGGGTTATCTGGATTGGCGCTGGCCCACGGACTCATCAAAGATGGGCACAGTGTCACAGTCATTGAGCGCGATAATGATTTCAATGCCAAGGCCGGCTACTACCTCACCCTGAATGACTTCGGCGGTAAGGCGCTGCGCCGGTGCCTTCCTGATGACCTTTTTACCTTGTATCAACGCGCTTCGCGGCGGACTCCCCCGCGCCGAGGGTCGATTGTTCTTACGCCGGCGCTAGACGAGGTCAGTTTCATGGACAGCATGGCACTGTCCACTGATCCCACCTACCCGGATACCGGCATACACCGCAAGACCCTTCGCCAAATCCTCTCGTCACGCTTGGCCGGAGTGACACGAATGGGCCGGCGCGGCGTTAGCTATGTGGAGGATGCCGACGGCGTCACCCTCACTCTGGATGACGGTAGCGAGGTTCGGGGCGATCTCCTCGTTGCTGCAGACGGCGTGCGGTCAGGATTGCGCCAACTGCGCTTACCCCATGCCACGGTGGTGGATACCGGTATCAAGGGCATCAGCCTCTTCGGCCTGACTCCCATTACAGAAGAGCTCGCCGCTGAAGTTCCTGCAGAGCTCTTTGACGGGAACGCAATAATCGTGGCGGATCGAAGTGGCACCCGTTGCCTCATCGTGGCCTTCCACCCGCGCGAGACCATCGCCGATTTGCCCAGTCTCGTTGCCCCCGAGGTCTCGCTTGACGACGTTAAGCCTTATTTCATGGTTAGCTGCAGCGTTCCAGAGGGAACCGCTATCCCGCATCGTGACGAATGGACCGCCGAAACGCCCGCGCTGCTTCGTGCGGCGATGCTCGAAGCAATTGAGGGATGGCACCCCGCAGTGCGAGCCATCGTGGCGCAACAGGATCTGAGCACCATATTCCGCATCCCTTTCGCCTATGTGAATCCGATCCCAGCTT
>JBJOIE010000217.1:0-2843 GCA_046047295.1 Actinomycetota bacterium
TCGCACCACTGAGCCAGGGATTGAGGATCAGGGTGATGGCGGATGTGCTGGTATTTGTCGGTCACCATCGCGCCACGGCGATTCCAGCGCTTATTACCGATGACGTGGACTTCCTTAGCTAAGAAGGCGTTCGCGGTGCGGACCACGGAACCGATGTTGAAATCATGCGCGAAGTTCTCGATTCCCACATGGAATTCGTGCCGCTGGGAATCAAGGTCAGAAACGATCGCCTCGAGGCGCCAGTATCGGTACCGATCAACCACATTGCGCGTATCCCCATGTTCTAGCAACTCTGGATCCAGGTGGGGATCCGCTGGCCATGGACCCACCCATGGCCCAACGCCAACACTTGGGTCAGTCATCCGGCAACACCACTCCGAGATGAATCACGTGCGCGACAGTAACCGCTAGCGTGACGGCGTGGCCAACCTCTTCATGAATTTCATTCGCGGCGTTCTTATTGGTGCGGCTGAAGTGGTGCCGGGTGTCAGCGGAGGCACCCTGGCACTCATCGTTGGCGTATATCGAACGCTCATCGATGCTGCTGCAGATGCCGTGATGGCGGTGCGTCGTCTATTTGGACTCGCACCGGGGGGCGCCTCGTTCAGCGCATTCGCCCAGGGCATCAAGCATCTGCCGTGGCGCATACTCATTCCATTAGGAATCGGGATGGTGGCGGCCCTCATAGCCGGGGCGAAAATTCTCGAACCGCTCTTGGAGACCCATCCCATTCAAATGCGAGCCCTTTTCTTCGGTCTGGTCATCGCAGGCGCTTATGTGCCCGCACATATGGTCACCAAAACCAAAGGTGGGCGTTGGCGGGTATCAGATCTTGTGATCGCCCTGGTGGCCGCCGCGGTGCTCTTCGTCATCACCGGGCTTCCACCGGCAAATATCGTCGATCCGAATCCCCTGGTGGTGTTCTTTGCCGCGGCAATTGCCATCTGTGCACTCGTTCTGCCGGGTGTCTCCGGTTCCTTCTTATTGCTATCCATCGGCCTGTATGAAACAACCATCAGTGCAGTGAACGAACGTAACTTTGGCTATCTACTGATCTTCGCAGCCGGAGCGGTCTTGGGTCTCGCGGTGTTCGTTTCACTGCTCAAGTGGCTACTTGAGCACAAAGCTCGCGTGACACTCGTGATCATCACCGGGCTCATGATCGGATCCCTGCGCGCGCTATGGCCTTGGCAAACAGACGATCGCGATCTACTTGCGCCAACGGAAAGCGTTATGAGTGCGCTCCTGCTCTTCCTTGCTGGCGTGGCTTTGGTTGCCGTGCTCCTAGTGATCGAACGGCGCTTCGGAGCTACAGAGGAACAAGCCGACGCCGAGATACTCAAAGCTCAAGACTGACGATCAGTCCAATCCGAGATCGGTGAGGGAATACGCAGCGCGATAGGCCAAACCCGCTTCCATCACGGCTGGCCCAGCCCCGCGATCAACAATCACTGCCACGCCCGTAACCGTGGCACCAGCTTCCTTGAGTGCCTCAACGGCGGTAAGGACCGATCCACCGGTGGTGGAGGTGTCTTCCACCGCCAACACCCGGCGCCCAGTGATGTCTGGGCCTTCTATCCGGCGTTGGAGTCCGTGCTGCTTCTCTGCTTTGCGCACCACAAAAGCATCCAGGGCAGCACCATCCTGGGCCGCGCTATGCAGCATGGCAGTGGCGACCGGATCCGCGCCAAGGGTGAGCCCGCCCACAGCCGCGTAATCCCAATCCGAGGTGAGCTCGCGCATCACGGCTCCTACCAGGGGCGCGGCCACCGCATCCAAAGTGACGCGGCGTAGGTCGACGTAGTAATCGGCTTCTCGGCCACTGGAGAGAATCACTTTGCCGCGCACCACGGCTTTATTGATGATCTCTTCGCGGAGTTGCTCCCAGGCGGCACTTGTCATGGGCGCAGCCTACGCAACAATGATCGGGTGACCACGCTCGTTCTGATTTCAGAGGACGACTTCGCAACAGATGAACTTGGGGTTTCCACCCTGAGGTGTACACAAAGCTCGTCGGCGAAGGTCGCCGCCCACCTGCGTTCTCAGGAAATTACTGAACCACTCATCTTGCTCGCAGGCTCAGATCGAGCAGCCTGGCTGCCCGCGATCGCGCTGTCACAGCGAGCCCAAGGTCGGCGCATCGCGGGCTACCTCGTGATCGATCCGATTGACATCACAACCACCAACGAATGGCCCGATGCGCCAGTCATCGCGCTCATTTCACCTGACTCATCGAACAGCGCCCATTTCGCACGGCTTCGTGGCTGGCACGTGCTCCCCACCGGACCGAATCCGCCGGGACAGCTTCTCGCAGAAGCCCTCGACTACCTGGGCTAATCACCCATCGGCCGGTGTGGTCTGCGCTTGCTCGACGTGGTGGCCCGCACAAACCACCGGGGCATCTGCCGAAGGAGTACACCCAGAGGTTTGTATTGCCAACCGGGCACGCTCACGGCCCTACCTCGCTGAGCATCACGCCACGCTGTGCGCACCACTGCATCCGCATTCAGCCACATCCAAGCCGGTATGGCCTTCATGCTGACACCCATACGCTGATGGAACTCGGTGCGCACGTATCCCGGGCACAGAGCGGTGACGTGAATACCCGTCCCGGCGTACATCGCATTGAGACCCTCGCTGAAGTTAGTCACCCACGCCTTGGCCGCCGCATATGTTCCCGATGTGGTCCAACTCGCCACTGAACTCACATTCAGGATCACCCCCGAGCCACGCTCACTCATCCCGCGCACGGCTGCGTGACTTAACTCCATGACCGCCACCACCATGACGTCAATCATGGTTCTTTCATCGCTTACGTCTGACTGATTGAATGCTTCGCGCAC
>JBJOIE010000218.1:0-2961 GCA_046047295.1 Actinomycetota bacterium
TGGTGCTCCTCCCCAAAGACCACATCCCCGGTATCGCCCTGCCGGTGATCTGCTCACCCTATGGCGGTCCCCATGCGCAGCGAGTTATCGCTGCCGGTGGTGCGTATCTCACAGAGCAGTGGCTCGCCGATCAGGGCTTCGCGGTGGTGGTGATTGACGGTCGTGGAACGCCCGGTCGCGGACCCGCATGGGAGTTCGCGGTGCATCATGACCTGGCTGCGGGGGTACTGGAGGATCAAGTTGCCGGGCTGCGTTCCTGCGCCGCGGCCTATCCCGATCTTGACCTCGGACGAGTGGGGATTCGTGGTTGGTCCTTCGGTGGCTACCTCGCCGCACTGGCCGTGTTGGATCGCCCGGATGTGTTTCACGCCGCGGTAGCCGGCGCACCCGTGACGGAGTGGCGCCTCTATGACACGGCATATACCGAGCGCTACCTCGGCCACCCAGACGCGAATGCAGATATTTACAGCGCCAACTCGTTGCTCACCCGAGCAGCACATTTGATGCGACCGCTGCTCATGATTCACGGCCTGGCGGATGACAATGTTCTTGCAGCGCACACACTGCAGATGTCGCGCGCATTACTCGAGGCCGGGCGCCCGCACAACGTCTTACCCCTCAGCGGTGTTACTCACATGACACCGCAGGAAGTGGTTGCCGAGAACCTGTTGCTCACCGAAGTTGAATTCTTCCGCAAGAATCTCACTTCTTAGAACGAGCCGCCTTCACTCGATCAGTTGCGGTGAGAATCACTTTTCTAATGCGCACCGCCAGCGGTGCCACTTCCACGCACTCATCCTCGCGGCAAAACTCAAGGGCTTGTTCTAAGGAAAGCTGCTTGTGCGGAATGAGCGGAACGAGGATGTCTCCCGTGGAAGAGCGCATATTGGTCAGCTTCTTCTCCTTGGTGGGATTGACATCCATGTCATCAGAGCGGGAGTTCTCCCCGACGATCATCCCTTCATAAACCTCGGTGCCCGGTCCAACAAACATGGTGCCGCGCTCCTGCAGGTTAGCCAGGGCGAAGCCCGTGGTCTGGCCACTGCGATCAGCCACGAGTGAACCTGTGGGGCGGGTACGTAATTCACCGTGCCACGGCTCATAGCGATCAAATACGTGGTGCAGGAGACCGGTACCGCGAGTTTCGGTGAGGAACTCGGTGCGGAAGCCAATGAGGCCGCGTGCCGGAACGAGATACTCCATCCGAACCCAGCCGGTTCCGTGATTGATCATCTGCTCCATGCGCCCCTTGCGCAGTGCCATGAGTTGGGTGACAACGCCTAGGTAATCCTCGGGAATGTCCACGCTCAGACGCTCCACTGGTTCGTGCACCTTGCCATCAATAACACGTGTGACCACCTGTGGCTTGCCCACGGTAAGTTCGAAGCCCTCCCGCTTCATCATCTCTACGAGAATGGCGAGCTGCAATTCACCGCGACCTTGCACCTCCCAGGTATCTGGGCGATCGGTGGGAACCACACGGATCGAAACATTGCCCACCAGTTCTGATTCCAACCGCTGCTTGACCATGCTCGCGGTGAGCTTGGTGCCACCGCTGCGACCGGCCAATGGTGAGGTGTTAATGCCGATGGTCATCGAAATGGATGGCTCATCCACGGTGATCACGGGCAGCGCCTTGGGATCATCCAGGTCAGCGAGGGTCTCTCCGATGGTGATTTCCGGAATGCCTGCAACCGCGATGATGTCGCCTGGACCAGCAGATTCCGCCGGCACGCGATCAAGGGCCTGGGTCATGAGTAACTCAACAACCTTGGCGCGCTCCGAGCTGCCATCGGCGCGCATCCACGCCACCTGCTGGCCCTTCTTGATCGTGCCCTGGTGCACCCGGCATAGGGCCAAGCGGCCCAGGTAGGGAGATGCATCAAGGTTGGTCACGTGCGCTTGCAGCGGAGCGCCCTCTACGTACTCCGGTGCCGGGATCGTTTCCAGCAGGGTCTTAAAGAGCGGTTCCAGGTTTTCTTCATCGGGCATCCCGCCGTCCGCCGGCTGCGTAAGTGATGCCCTGCCTGCTTTAGCGGAGGTGTAGACGATCGGGAATTCGATCTGTGATTCATCTGCATCGAGGTCAAGGAAGAGTTCGTAGGCCTCGTCCACTACCTCTTTGATGCGGGAATCAGGACGGTCCACCTTGTTGATGACGAGTACCACCGGAAGGCGCTTTGCCAGAGCCTTGCGCAAGACAAAGCGAGTCTGCGGAAGTGGGCCCTCGGATGCATCGACGAGGAGCACCACCCCATCGACCATCTCTAAACCACGCTCGACCTCGCCTCCGAAGTCTGCGTGCCCAGGGGTATCGATGATGTTGAAGGTCACTCCACCCTCTGATGCGGATGGACCTTCGTAGCGCACGGAAGTGTTCTTCGCCAGGATCGTGATGCCCTTTTCCCGCTCCAGGTCCATGGAGTCCATCACCCGCTCGGCCACGTCTTGGTTAGCGCGGAAAGCACCGGATTGCCACAGCATCGCGTCCACGAGCGTGGTCTTGCCGTGGTCTACGTGGGCGATGATGGCGATATTGCGAAGGTCTTCACGTTTTGGCACCTCCGAACCTTAGACGCAGCACCCGCAGGTCACTTCAGCAGTGGTAACACGTGATGTTCAAAGAGTGGTGCGAGGTCACTTCTTTGCTCACCCGGTGCGAACCAGATCATCTCTTCGATCTCACCATGCGGTTGGGCTCCATCAACCGCTGGATGGCTGAACATGTGCCCCCGAACGCACTTGCCGGGTTCATTTGCTGCCGGTGCTTCGAATACACCCAAATCAACAAGCTGATCTGGGTCTAAGTCCACGCCCAGCTCCTCATGAATCTCACGAATAGCTGCAGCTGCCGGGGTTTCGCCGGCAGCTGCAGCTATTCGTGAGATTCATGAGGAGCTGGGCGTTGACTTAGACCCAGATCAGCTTGTTGATTTGGGTCTAAGTCCACGCCCAGCTCCT
>JBJOIE010000219.1:0-4697 GCA_046047295.1 Actinomycetota bacterium
CTCAGAAGACGTGGAAGAAGTGGTGTGCCGCTGGTGTTCGGCGGCTGATCGGGTCGAGGTAGTGGCTAGGCCGGAATTCGGCGGACCGAACACTGAAGCACCGGGCGACGGTGGGGTCTGACTGCTTCGTGCTTCACGTCGAAGCAGGTACCGAGGCAGTTGATTCACGCACCACAAGTTGAGGCTGGAACTGAACGTGCTGGTGCGCGTGGCCTTCAGGGTTATCAAACTGAGCAATAACGAGTGAGGCCGCTGCGTGCCCAAGTTCGTAGCTTGGCTGGCGGATAGAAGTCAGGGGGGTACCGGCGCTCGCGGCGAAACTGATGTCGTCATAGCCAACAACGGAAACGTCGTCAGGAACGCGCAATCCAGCCTTCCCAAGTGATCGAATCGCGCCCAGGGCCAAGAGGTCATTGGCGCAGACGAGCCCGGTGACGTTCAGTCCAGAGGCAAGGGCCACATCAACTGTAGTTTCCGCGGATGCCGTGGTCATTTGCTCGCAGATGAGGGACGTTACATCTACCTCGCTTTGTGCCAGAGCTTGGAAGAGGCCCGCTTCACGATCGGCTACCTGGGGAATATCGCGTGGACCGGCCAACCAGGCAATTCGGCGATGCCCGAGGCTGAGCATGTGCTCTGCAGCGAGCTGACCCCCTCGAATATCGTCAACCGAGACGCTGCAGGCGTCGTTCGACGCGGTGCTGTTGTCGAGCAGGGCCAGGGCCACGCCACGGCTGATGAGTCGGCCCAGTGCCTGGAATTTGCGTCGCGCCGGCGTAATCAGAATGGCACCCACGCGCTGACTTTCGAGCACTTCTAGATAGCGATCTTCACGCTCGGGGCGCTCGTCAGAATTACACAGGATCACCGGAAATCCGGCTTCGAGCGCAGCGTCCTCCACGCCACGTGCCACGTCGGTAAAGAATGGGTTGCCGATATCAGGCACGATTAATCCCAGAACCCGGGAGCGCTGAACGCGCATGGATCGGGCGGCGGCGCTGGGTACGAAATGCAACTCGCGAATTGCCCGCTCGACGCGCTTACGCGTCTCGGGGGACACCCGATCGGGTCGGTTGAGCACATTTGACACTGTTCCGAGGGACACTCCCGCCTCGCGGGCTACGTCCTTCATGCTGCTCGGCATGGGGGCAGCCTAACCCAAATTGAAACGTATCAAAATATGCAGGGGAAAATTCCCTATTTTCCTTGACAGGTGATTGACAGAGCCTTAATTTTCGTCGACAAGAAGTTGAAACATTTCAAAAATCCGGAGGTTGTTCCGTGTCGGAGGCACCCGTACTGCTCAGCGTCACGGACGCGAGTAAGCGCTTCGGGGGCGTCCAGGCTTTGACGGGAGCCTCCCTCCTGGTGCACCAGGGGGAAATCGTTGGTCTTCTCGGCGAGAACGGTGCAGGGAAGTCCACACTTGTGAAGGCCCTGGCAGGACAGCACTCCATAGACAGTGGGTCAATCATCCTTTCGGGCCGCGACTTTGAGCAAGGCAACGCTCGCCGAGCGCGCGAACAAGGCGTGGCGATCATCTACCAGGAGCCCTCGCTCTTCCCTGATCTCACCCTCGCGGAGAACGTCTTTGTGGGCCGGCAGCCCATGCGTTCTGGTGCGGTGGATTGGACAGCGATGAGGTCGCAGACCCAGGAGTTGTTCGACCAACTTGGTATCAACCTTAAGCCGACTCAAGTGGCTCGTGGCCTATCCATTGCGGATCAGCAAATGGTCGAAATCGTGAAAGCGCTCTCGTTGGATGCCCAACTCATCATCATGGATGAGCCGAGTGCTGCGTTGTCTGCGGCTGAGGTGGAGCGCTTGCTGCAAGTCGCGAGGCAACTGCGGGACCAGGGTCGCGGTGTCATCTACATCAGTCATCGTCTTGATGAAGTTCGCGAATTATGCGATTCCGTCACGGTCATGCGTGATGGAGCAACGGTCGCTTCTGCTCAAGTAGATGGACTTGAAACTTCGGACATCGTGCGCTGGATGGTGGGGCGTGAAATCAATGAGTTATTTCCGAAAGTTTCTGCCGAAATTGGAGACGTTGTTCTCGAGGTTCAAGGTCTCAGTTCCACTGGTTCATTCGCAGACGTAAGTTTCACGGTCCGCAGTGGCGAGATTGTGGCGCTGGCTGGCCTTGTCGGCTCAGGAAGATCTGAAGTAGTTCGAGCAGTTTTCGGCGTAGACCCGATTTCCTCAGGATCGATCAAAATACTGGGCACCACGTTGCGCAATCATTCGCCCGGCAAAGCAATGAAGTGCGGGATGGCCCTTGTCCCCGAAGATCGACGCTTACAAGGCTTGTTCATGCCTGCGTCGATCGCGCACAATTCCGCAATAACGGTTCTTGCACGATTACGTCGCTGGTTCTTTGTGAGGCTTTCTAGCGAACGCAGCTTGGCGCGGGAATGGGCAACCAAACTGCAGCTGAAGTACGCATCGATAGATGATCCAGTCGAACGCTTATCTGGTGGTAACCAGCAAAAGGTTGTCTTGGCCAAGTGGCTGGCAACGAATCCCAAACTTCTCATGGTTGATGAACCCACTCGTGGAATTGACGTGGGCACGAAGGCTGAGGTCCATCGATTACTGTCCGAGGAAGCCGCCAAGGGTATGGCGGTTCTCATGGTTTCCTCGGAGCTTCCAGAGGTACTCGGGATGGCCGATCGAATCTTGGTCATGCGTGAAGGTCGCCTCGTAGCCGAAGTTAACCGAAAAGACGCCACCCAGGAAGTAGTCATGGCTGCAGCCGCAGGAGCAGCGGCATGAAACTTGCATCCTTGACACGCGTTCGGGAGGTGCCAATCTTCCTTGCATTGCTGTTCTTGCTCGTGCTGACTGCTGCACTTAATCCAGCGTTTCTTTCGGGTGACGGCATGAGCGCGATTCTTACGGAAGCAGCGCTGATCGCATTTCTCGCAGCGGGCCAGACCAACTTGATCATCATGCGTCACATTGATCTGTCTGTTAGTTCGACCGCAGGGCTCGTCTCCTTCCTCGTTGGAAACTACTCGATGAACAACGCGGGGATTCCTTTCTTCCAAGCTCTCGGTATCGCCGTGGCTGTGGGTGCGGCGGTGGGAATCGTGAACGGCGCACTCGTTGCCTACCTCGGGCTTCCGTCTCTAGTGGTGACGATCGCTACCCTCTACATCGTTCGGGGGATCTTTAATTACCTCGCGGGCGGAATCACGGTTACGGCCGACACCTTGCCGCCCTACTTTGCTGAGATTGGCTCGGGCTCGTTCCTCGGTATACCCCTTTTGTTCTGGATTGCTGGTGTTGCCGCGGTGCTGATGACGTTGGTGCTTCGGTACACGCGCTGGGGCCGTGATCTTTATGCAATCGGATCAAATCCGGCCGCTGCTGCACGTGTGGGTATTCCGGTGGCACACCGTGAATTCGCTGCGTTCGTCCTCAACGGCGTAATCGCGGGCCTTGCTGGATTAATTCTGCTTGCACGTTTCTCATTTGCCGATGCCACGGCGGGACTTGGCATTGAGCTGTATGTGGTAGCGGCGTGCGTTATTGGTGGTGTAGCGATCGCAGGTGGTGTTGGAACCGCTGTTGGCGCGATGATTGGTGCCGTACTCCTGCAAACCATCACCTTCACCCTCGGCGCGCTCGGTGTTTCGCAGTTCTGGCAGCAGGCGGTTGCCGGTGCATTGCTGGTACTCGCGATTGCATTTGATCGGATCGTCTCGTTGCGGGGGTCGACGAAAGTGCAGAGACTCGTGGAGGCGCCGGTATGAAATCAGGGGCGTGGCGTCTGGGCTGGGATCGCGGGATCATCCTGCTGCTCGTATTAATCATTCTGTTTGGAGGAATGAATAACGAGTTCTTCCTCACCGGAGATAACGTCAATTTCATCTTTGGTGACATTTCCGAGGTGATGCTGATTGCATTCCCGATGGCGATGCTGATCATCGTTAAGGAAATTGACTTGTCGGTAGCTTCGTTACTGACATTGGCCTCGGCAATTGCAGGTCTAACCTGGCAGGCAAGTCAGTCCATTTGGCTAGCAATTTTCGCTGGCCTTATCACGGGAACAATCGGCGGGATAGTCAATGGCCTCTTGGTCACGGGGCTGGGGCTCTCGTCACTCGCAGTGACGATTGGCACCTTGGCTCTGTACCGCGGACTTTCCTTCGTAGTTCTCGGTGATACCCCGATCGCGGATTTCCCAATGGAGTTCACGGATTTGGGCTACATAGCCATTCCTGGGACTTTCCTTCCCTGGGTCATCGTGCCAATGGTCATAGCGGGCATTGTCTTCTGGTACGTGCTCCACGGAACGCGCTTTGGACGCTGGCTCTTTGCCATCGGTCAAGGGGATGAAGCCGCCCTTTTCTCCGGTATTCCAGTCCTCAAGGTGAAGCTGGGGCTCTTCGCTGTTACAGGTTTCATGTGCGGGGTAGCCGGCATTGCCTACACCGTTCGATTTGCCTCATCGTCACCCGATGGAGCGCTCGGTTACGAGTTGTTGGTCATCGCGGCGGTGCTCTTTGGCGGAGTTGCCATCGCCGGCGGCGTAGGCACAATTTGGGGAGTTATTGCGGCGGTGCTCATCGTCGGTTTCTCGAGTTCCTACCTCCAGTTGTCCGGCTGGGACGCTAATGGCTTAGTCATTGTTAGTGGGGCTCTGCTCCTCATATCCGTGGCCCTGCCTCGGATTCTCACGCGAGTGC
>JBJOIE010000220.1:0-4358 GCA_046047295.1 Actinomycetota bacterium
ACTCCGGTCACCGGCTTCATGGCCGCCACCGTGAAGGTCGCCGCCTTTGGTGCCCTGCTGCGTTTGCTGTTCGTGGCCTTCGGTGGAGTGCGGTGGGACTGGGAGCCCATCCTGTGGATTCTCGCGATCCTGTCCATGGTGGTGGGCGCGATTATCGCTGTCTCACAATCAGACATCAAGCGCATGCTTGCTTACTCTTCGATCGCACAGGCCGGCTTCATCCTCGTTGGCGTGACTGCAGCCAGCCCAGCAGGCTTAAGTAGCGTGATCTTCTACGTGATGTCCTATGGCTTCACCACCATCGGCGCCTTCGCCATCATCGCGATGGTGCGCGGCCCCGCCGGCGAGGCCACGGCACTGAATCAATGGGCCGGCCTGGGCAAGAAATCACCACTCGTTGCAGCGATCTTCTCCATCTTCATGTTGTCCCTGGCGGGCATCCCGTTGACCAGCGGATTTATCGGCAAGTGGGGCGTCTTCGCAGCCGCTATTGAGGCTGGTGACGTCTGGCTCGTCATCGTGGGTGTGGTGGCAAGCGTCATCGCCGCGTTCTTCTACGTTCGGGTCATCGTGCTGATGTACTTCGTGGAGCCCAATGAGAACACTGCCTCGGTGGTTGTTCCCTCGGTGTTCACCACGGTTTCACTTGCTGCGGCGGCTACGGTCACCGTTGCGGTGGGAATCATGCCCCAGCCGCTGCTGGAGCTCATCGCTGATGCCGGTCTGTTCGTTCGGTAGTACCGTGAACCCATGGTTGATCGCCACCTCGCCGATCTGGTGACTGATACCGCCCTCGAGGCGGAACTCACCTCCGGCATGGAGGCGGTGGAGCAGTACCTTCGTGAGACCGTCAAGAGCGATTACCCCTTTGTTACCGAAGCTTCACGGCACCTCGTTGATGCGGGGGGCAAGCGGTTTAGGCCGCTGCTGGTTCTCCTCGCCGCACAATTTGGAAACTCCCACGCATCGGGCGTGGTGCCTTCAGCCGTAGTTGTGGAGCTCACCCACCTCGCCACCCTGTATCACGATGACGTAATGGACGAGGCCACCTTGCGCCGTGGTGCCCAATCTGCCAATGCGCGATGGGATAACACCGTTGCCATCCTCACCGGTGATTTCCTCTTCGCCCGAGCCTCAGACATCCTCGCTGACCTCGGGCCCGAGGCGGTTCGTATTCAGGCACGAACATTCGAGCGCTTGTGCACGGGGCAGATCCGCGAAACCGTTGGCCCGGAGCCGGGTCAAGATCCGGTGGCGCACCACCTTCAAGTGCTCGCAGATAAGACGGGCTCGCTCATCGCAACGTCAGGGCAGTTCGGCGCGATGATGGCTGGTGCTGATGAGCGCACAATTCAAATCCTCACGGCATATGGCGAAGCCATTGGCATTGCTTTTCAGCTCGCTGATGATCTCGTGGATATCAGTTCAGCTTCTGCCGATTCGGGTAAAACCCCAGGCACGGACCTCCGCGAAGGCGTTCCCACCCTGGCGGGCCTCATTGCCCTGCAAAGCCAAGATCCGGCGGACGCACGTTTGCAGGAACTGCTCGTGCGCCCCTTGGTTGATGCTGAGGTTACCGAGGCACTGGAACTCATCCGGGCGCACGCAGCAATCAACAAAGCACGTGCCGAGGCGCGCAGATGGGCCGATCGCGCGCGTATGGAACTGCTGGAACTTCCGGATATTCCTGCCAGGAAGGCACTGGAATCACTCTGCGATTACGTGGTTACTCGAACGAGTTAACAGCGAGTCTGGCCTGCCGGGTACTTCGGTAGGTATCGGTGGCGAACACCACCAGCGCAATCCACACAAACACGAATCCAAGCCAGCGAGTCCCGGGCATCGGTTCTGCGAAGACCAATACGCCCAGCAGGAATTGCAGGATGGGCGTGAGGTATTGAAGTGCACCCAGAGTTGACAGCGGTATCCGGTTTGCAGCGGCACCGAACGCTAGTAAGGGTAGTGCGGTCACCGGGCCGAGGAGGATGAGCAGGATGCTGATCCCCCACCCTTCGGTGGCAAAGATCGCCCCACCATCGATCTCCATGGTGGTCAGCAATATCAACGCGAACGGTGCCAAGAGGGCAGTCTCGATGGTCAGACTCTCAGCTGAGCCGATGCCGGCAAATTTTTTCAGCAGCCCGTAAAAGCCGAAACTCAGGGCCAATATCAATGCGATCCACGGTAGGGAGCCGTAACTGATTGTCAAGATAAGAACCGCAATAGCGGCAATACCGATGGCTAACCACTGCATCCGCCGCATGCGCTCATGCAAGATGACCACTCCGAGAGCAACGGAGACGAGGGGGTTGATGAAATAGCCCAGGGATGCCTGCACAACCTGGTCTGAGTTGACGGCATACACGTAGACCAGCCAGTTGACGCTGAGGAGCACTGCTGCCGCGGCGAGAATGCCCACCGTCCGCCAACTCAGGTGACTGCGCACCCGGCGCCAGCCTCTCACCACGGTAATCACGATGACCATGAACAGCAGAGACCAAATGACGCGGTGCGCCACGATTTCAATCGGGCTGACGGAATCTAGGAGTGCAAAGTAGACAGGGAAAAGGCCCCACATCGTCCAGGCAGCGGCACCCAGGAGCAGGCCGACACGATGCTCGCGATCAGGTGATTGTGTTACTGGATCGACCACGTGTCAGAACCACGAAGTAGCTGCTGTAGGTCGCCCTGTCCCGATTTCGCCTTCGCCGCGGACACCTGCTCATGTGCCAAGTGATCGTAGGTGGGACGGTCGATGTTGCGGAATACGCCGATCGGGGTGTTCTCCAACGTGCGGGGGTTGTAGAGGCGTGACAAGCCAAAGGCCATCCCTGGATCCTTGGCCGTGGAATCGTGGATGATGATTTCGCTTTGATCCACGTCAGCCACGTTGGCTACCTGGAGGTGACCATCGGCATTTCGCACTACACACTTATCGTGCTCGGCGCCAAAGATGATGGGCTCGCCATCCACCAAGCGCATGAGGTAGTCCTCGCTGGTGGCACCGTCCTTCAGGGAGTCGAACGCGCCATCATTGAAGATATTGCAGTTCTGGTAGATCTCCACGAGCGCAGTTCCCTCATGTGCGGCAGCTGCTCGCAGTACCTCGGACAGGTGTTTGCGGTCTGAGTCGATGCTGCGGGCAACGAAAGTGGCCTCTGCGCCCAGAGCTACTGAGACCGGATTGAATGCATAGTCCAGTGATCCCTGGGGTGTTGACTTGGTGATCTTGCCTTGCTCGGATGTGGGGGAGTATTGACCTTTGGTCAAGCCGTAAATCCTGTTATTGAACAGCAGGATCTTGAGGTTGACGTTGCGGCGTAGAGCGTGAATGAGGTGATTTCCGCCGATGCTGAGTGCATCGCCATCACCGGTGACCACCCATACCGAAAGATCGGGGCGGCTGACGGCTAAGCCGGTAGCGATGGCAGGTGCACGGCCATGGATGGAGTGCATACCGTAGGTGTTCATGTAATACGGGAATCGTGATGAACATCCGATCCCTGAGACGAAGACGATGTTCTCCTTCTTCAGACCCATTTCTGGCATGAAGCCTTGGACGGTCGCGAGGATCGCGTAGTCGCCGCACCCGGGGCACCACCGCACCTCTTGATCAGTCTTGAAGTCCTTAGCTTTGAGTTCGATATCGGATTTGGGTACAAGTGCTAGACCCGGGAACGCATCGGTGCTCATGCCTGAACCTCCTTGACCGAGTTATAGACATCGGTGATGACGTCTACCAGTTCCGACGAAGTGAAGGGCAGGCCGCGGACCTGGTTGAAGTTCACCGTGTCCACGAGATACTTCGCGCGCAGCAGCAGCGATAGTTGACCAAGGTTCATTTCAGGCACGATGACTCGCTTATATGCGTGCAGTACCTCGCCGAGGTTTTTCGGAAATGGATTGAGGTGACGGATGTGGGCCTGGGCCACCTTCACACCGGACCTGCGCGCGATCTGACATGCCGCACCAACGGGGCCGTAGGTTGAGCCCCAGCCGATCACCAGGATCGGCGCATCACCATCGGGGTCATCCACCTCGATGAGAGGGATTGTTTCCGCAATCGCATCCACCTTCGCCTGACGAAGGCGCACCATGTGATCGTGGTTCGCTGGATCGTAGGAGATATTGCCTGAGCCATCGGCCTTCTCGAGGCCGCCGATTCGATGCTCGAGTCCCGCTGTGCCAGGAATTGCCCAGGGGCGAGCCAGGGTTTGTGGATCGCGCAGATACGGCCAGAACTCCTCGGTGCCATCGGCGGCCGTGTGATTCGGCGCGGTGGCAAAGGCTGGATCGATGACTGGCAGATCGGCCACCTCGGGAACGCGCCATGGTTCTGAACCATTGGCAAGGTACCC
>JBJOIE010000221.1:0-2681 GCA_046047295.1 Actinomycetota bacterium
GAGGGCTTGGGGATTCGAAAATATCGTCAGAATGGGTTCTATCGACCACCCGGAGAGCAGTGTTTCTGGTGTGAGCAGGGCAACGGGCACCGATTGAAAGGCAAACCTGGCCATGGCCAGCATCGGAATGATGAAAAAGGCGGACAGGATTGCGAGAAAAGACCACTTCGCTATGGCCTTCATGACTGTGTCCAGCGCAGCGTACGCCGCTGCAGGTAGGTCAGTAGGAACAGGCTAGCGAGCAACAAACCAATTACCCAGGTGACGATGGCGTAACCGAGATCCTCTTCGCCAGAGATCACGTTTCCTTGGAGGAGGAACCGAATCTGCAGCGGTACCAATGCGCCACCCGGATTGAGCACATACGCGGTGGCATATGCAGCGAATGAGTTAACAAAAAGCAACAGCATGCCGCCGAGTGCTGCTGGCGTGAGAATGGGGATACCCACCCGGAGCCAGTATCGGGCCCCGGAGGCTCCCATGATCGCGGCAGCCTCGCGCCACGTTGCACGTAAGCCGTTGATCGCGGGAAGTGACACGAGAAACATGAGCGGGATCTGGAAGTAGAGATACACCACCACTAGTCCCCAGAAGCCAGTAGGGGAAATCCCGAAGTCATTGATGTTGACACCTGTCTGCCCAATGACTTTCGTGATTATTCCCTGCGTACCAATCGCCGCTATGAAAGCGAAAGCTAACGGAACACCACCAAGTTGTGAGGCCACGGCTGACCACGAATCCAAAGTGGAGTGCAACCACCGTGGACGCTCAAGCCCGCGCATTACCACCGCGAGCACTAGCCCGATGACTCCACCGATGGCGGCTGTGGTTGTGGCCAAGGTGATCGAGTTAATGAAGCCCTGCCGATAGGTCCCTGAGAGCGCACGCTGCATGCCGTCGAATGTGAAAGATTCGCCGGGGGTGAGCGCGGAGTACATGATTGCAGCGGTTGGGTAGAGCAGGAAGAGAGCAATAAAGAGCAGGAAAGGAATTGCAATGTAGAGCCCGATGCGCGTGTCCGCGCTCATTCGTGCCATCGAGAGACCTCCATCCTGTTCTCAGCCGCGCAGCCTGCTCATCCGTGCGCGGTCTTCAATAACAATGTGGGGTGGTGCAATACGCACCACCCCACATTGCCCGATTTCTAGGCGTCGGCGACCATCGGGCCCCAGTTCTCGGTGAGCTGGGTCTTCATGGCCTCGGTCTGCTCGGCCGTGGGGAAACTGATCGATGCGATCTGCTCCGCGGTGGGCAGGTTTGCCAAGAGTTCCTCGGGGATCACGCCGGCTTCCTGCATTGCACCGAAGCGAGCGGGGATTGCGCCACCCTTGAGGTACTCGAGTGCACCGGTATCTCCGGTGATGTGTTCAAGCCACAACCGCGCGCCGCACGGGTGCGGGCTGTTGGCAACGGGCATCTGCGCGTAGTAGGCACCATAGAAGCCATCTGAAGGAACCACCACGTCCATCTCGAAGCCGACCTCGGCGAGTTGTGCCTGAACTCCTGGGAAGTTGTAGGTCCAATCAAGCGCGATCGGAACTTCCCCGGAGAGCAGAGCCGCCTCGGTTACGTCGATTGTCTGAAGATTGCCAGATTCCCTGAGCTTCGCGAAGTACTCGATTCCCGGCATGATGTCGTCATACGAACCACCGTTGGCGAGCGATGCCGCAACCACGGCAGCGAAGGCAGCGCCTGCCTCGCGGGGATCACCGTTCAAAGTGACCATGCCCTTGTATTCAGGCTTGAGGAGGTCTGCATAGGAGCGGGGAACGTTCGGCACGAGGGTCTTGTTCGTGGCGATGGCGAGGATGCCGTAGTAGGAACCGATCCACTCGCCATTCGCACCCTTGAGCGACTCGGGAATCTCATCCCAATTCGTTGTCATGTAGGAGGTGATCAGACCCTCATCAATGCCCTGCTGCACGAAAGAGGGACCAATGTCGAGTGCATCTGGCATGTCCGGCTGACCTGCAAGGGTCTGAACCGCCACGAGTTCGTCAGCAGAAGAGGCATCCGGGTTGGCCACGGGGGCTTCGATGCCGTACTCATTGCGGAACGTCTCGAGCACACCCTTGTAGTTAGCCCAGGTATCTGGAAGCGCGATCAGGTTGACCTGGCCTTCTGCCTGTGCCGCAGCGGCAATTTCCTCAACGGTCGTTCCGCACATTACCTCGCCGGTTGCCTCGGCCATTGTTTCTTCGGTGCTGGATTCAGCGGGAGTTGACTCTGCTGCACTGGTTTCTGCGGCGGTCTCAGTGCTCTCGGTCGCGGTATCGCCAGAGGAGCACGCTGCCATGAGAGCAGCGGTGAGAACCAGCGGCACCACGATCATGGATCTGCGCATTGCTGTCCTTTCGATTGGAAGATGTCAGGTCTTGACCGAGTAAATCTGGGGCAGTCGGGTAACTCTTCGCCGATGACGCCATGAACGGGCATGGCAGAATGATCAAATTCTTGGTTGCCAATCGATAACGAAAGCATCACGGATGTCCACCATGCAATGCGTGGCTTAACGACGAAAACCCATCGTGCAAATTTCTGGCAACCCCAATTGCGGGTGCCCAAGATTCGAGGGGCAATGCACCCGACTAGAGTTAGGTGTCCTGGGGGCGGTAGCTCAGCTGGTTAGAGCCCCGGACTCATAATCTGGTCGTCGTCGGTTCGAGCCCGACCCGCCCCAC
>JBJOIE010000222.1:0-5059 GCA_046047295.1 Actinomycetota bacterium
GTTGGCCGGTGTCGACCAGGGAGTGGTCTCAATTCCTGGCTGTTGCCGTGCAGATCGCCGCACGTCCGGGCTATTTGCCAACAACCGCGGTATTCCACGCCGATGCCTCGCTCCCCGATGATCCCGCTGAGGATGTAGTGGGGCTGGTCCGCCTCAGTGGCCCCGTTCTTGGACCAGGAGCACCAGAACCAGGTGCACTATGCGATCCGCAACCCACGGCACTTGTTGTCTTGCACCCGCCATCGGAAACGATCCCTTCCAATCCCGAGAATGTTGGTGCAGCATCGGGTGCGGTACTACTGCCCGGTGTGCCTCACCTCGGCCTGGAACATCGCGCCGCCTGGGTGGAGGCAGAAGCAGATGGCACCGTCACCAAGCTGCTCAGCAGGGTCGGAATAGATCCGCGCGAGGATCCCGATATTGCCGTACTTGCAACTCTCTGCGCTGCGTAGCGCAGGGAATATATGCGCGCTGCGTAGCGCAGGGAATAAATACGCGCTGCGTAGCGCAGGAATTAGCGAAGGTGCGCTTTGAGCGCTTCCGCCCGCACGTCAAGGTCACGCATAAGTGGCCGAATGACGGCATCAGGTACGCCTTCTTCATCGCGGATACGAATGAGTTCGGTTTGTTCGGCGTGTAGTAGTGAGAGCGCAACGGAAAGCATTTGCTGGTTGATGTCTGCCGAGCTCCGCTTGTCGATCGATGAAGTTTCATCGTGTTCGATGCGTCTAACCGCATCATTGCGTAGGCGCCGAACAACTTCCGGGTGAAGCGGTTCCCCTGCGATGTCGGCCTCTTCGGCAGCAACAGTAAGTCGATCGAGGGCGGCGCGGGCAAGTTGGGCATCAATTCGGCGCGCATCAGCGCTGGTGTCTTCACCCTTGAGACGCAGGGCGCGTGCCAATGGAGCGAGAGTGAGCGACAGCAGAAGCGTCACCACGATGATGCAGAAAGTGGTGGCCAAGATGACGTCTCGGAACGGGAAATCTGCACCCTGGCTCACGGTGAGGGGAATGGAGAATGCGGCGAGACCTGAGACCGGGCCGCGGGCACCAGCCCAGGAAACGAGGATGGCGCCACTGATCCACTCGCGCGTATGGCCTTGGCCGGGCCGCAATTGCGCAAGCCCCTGCATGCTGAAGACGAAGATAAATCGCGTCAGGATCAAGGCCAGGAGAACTATGGCGGCGAAGCCTGGAATGAGCGGCAATTGACCCGAGGGCAAACGCTCGAGCACTTCGGGTAATTCCAGGCCGATGGAGAAAAACGCCACCGCTTGGAAAATAAACGTGAGGTGCTTCCACACATAGTTGGCTTGCAATCTGCCGGATGCTCCTGGTTCGGAGTTCTGCGCGTGAGCGATCCACAGGGCAGCCACCACAACAGCGAGGATTCCCGAACCCTCCAACGCTTCAGCCCCGAGGTAGATGGCAAAGGGGGCAACCAGCACTAACGCATTTCCTGCAACGGCATCGCGGGTGCGACGCAGAATTTGAGAGAGCACCCAACCTGCGGCAACGCCAACTCCTACGCCGGCAGCAACGGCTAGCGCGAAGATGCGGCCAACTTCTAGCGCCGTCATACTCCCGGCAATGGCGGTGACTACGGCAACGCGGAGCAGCGTTAGGCCGGTTCCGTCATTGACCAGGCTTTCACCTTCAAGAATCGAAATGAGTCGTCGCGGCAGTGATGCTCGCTTAGCCACCGTGCTCACGGCCACCGCATCTGTTGGAGCGAGAACCGCCCCGAGGGCGAGCGCAGCAGCGAGCGGCATAGCCGCGACCCACACCGCCACGCCGCCGATGACCGCCGTAGTCGCCACAACCAACCCGAGGGCGAGGATGAGAATCGGCCGGCTGACCTTGCGCAAGTCCAAATAGGAGGAGGACAGAGCCTCACCAAAGACCAGGGGCGCGAGGAGCGCGACGAGGACGATCTCGGGATCGTTGAGGTAATCAGGACCCCAGGGCGAAATGGCGACAACAACTCCCACACCAATGAGCGGAAGCGCAATCGGAATGCCGAAATGACGCAGGATCACAGCAGCGATGAGTGCAACGGCCCCGCTGAAGGCGAAGTCAGCAAAGGTTGTCTCCACCGCGTCTCCTCCGATTGGCACACCGACACTGAGTCGGCAAAGATGGGGCCGTGCCCGCACACGCTACCGATGCCGCCCCGTCCACTGACCAGCATTCCGCCAGCTCACGCGCTCGCCGCGCACGCCGTGGCACCTGGATCGCGGTAGGCGTTGCCCTGGTGTGGTTGATGATTTCCGGTTGGGCGGGCCCATTGAGTGGGCAGCTCGCCAGCGTTCAAGAGAACGACAACTCCGCCTTCCTCCCTGCATCGGCGGAGTCCACGCTTGCGGCCGAGGAGCAGCGGGCATTCGCCGATAGCGATTCGGTTCCCGTATTAGTGGTGGTGAGTAAGCCAGCTGGTGGCGCATTCACGGCGGGTGATCAGCAAAGTATTCAGGAGATCATTTCCCGTATTCCGGAGTTGACCGTCGAAGGCGGGGATTCCGTTGCAAGTTATCTGGAGTCACCCCAGCTCTTCCCCATTCCGGCGGAAAATGGCGAAGCTCTTCTCATCTCGGTTCCGGTCAGTGGAGAACTCGCGGCCGAAGAAGTAGCGGGCGAGCCGATCCTCATCGGCGTTACCAAAGCTTTGCGAACCCTGCAAGCAGACTTTCCTGAATTACAGATCAACGTCACCGGTCCCGGGGGTTTCCTCGCTGACCTCATCGAGGTGTTCGGTGCCATTGACACCACGTTGCTGATTGCCACCGCACTCGTTGTTGCGATCATTTTGATTTTCGTCTACCGCAGCCCCTTCCTCTGGTTGATTCCCCTGGTAGCAGCAGGAATTGCGCTTTCTACTGCGAGCGCGATCGTCTACCTATTGGCGAGCAACGATGTTCTCGTTCTCAATGGCCAGAGTCAGGGAATCTTGACGGTCCTCGTCTTCGGTGCGGGCACCGATTACTCATTGCTCTTCGTCAGCAGATATCGCGAAGAATTACATAAGCACGTTGTGCACGTAGACGCCATTAGGGCGGCATGGCGTGGAACGGTGGAACCCATCGTGGCATCGGGGGCAACCACCTCCATCGGCCTGATGATCCTGCTGCTGAGTGAGTTGAACTCCAATAAGTCAACGGGTCCGGTTTCCGCAGCCGGAATCGTTGCCGCAGTGATCGTGATGCTCACCTTCCTGCCAGCACTGCTCACCATTCCCAGCGTGGTGTTGCCACTCCTGGCCTTCCTCGTGCCGACGGTGATCGGATTCGGACTGAGTTTCGTGATCGATATCCCCCTGGCGCCGTTCTTGGCCACCGGCGGCGTACTCGCCCTAATCACCATCATCGCCTGGATCATCTTTGGAATCCTTCGCATTCGCGGCAAAGGCCCGTTCACCCGTGAGCGATTCCCCGCTGGACGATGGGCTTTTTGGCCACGCACACCTATATATGGGGTTGAAGACACAAAACTCAGCGGCATATGGTCGCGGCTTGCCGATGGCGTGGGTAAGCGGCCACGAATTACGTGGGTAGCCACCGCCATCGTGATGCTGATCCTCGCCGGATTCAGTGTCACCCTGAAGTCCGACGGCATCTCCACGTCCGATTCCTTTGCTAATGCCAGTGAGGTGGATTCGGTTCTCGGGCAAGAGGTACTCCTAGCGAACTTCTCCGGAGGTTTGGGAAGTGAGACGGTGGTAATTGCTGATGAGGGCGCGGCGGATTCCGTGCGCTCGGCACTTGAGGCGACTCCAGGGGTGGACGCCGTTGCCATTAAGACCGCCGCCCCCTTCGGTACGCCGGGAGCAGACCAGGCACCGGTCACCGTGGTGGATGGCCGCGTGCTTTTCCAAGTCACCCTGGCCGATGCCGCCGATTCCATCGCCGCCGAAGACACCCTTGTCACTATTCGCGAAGAGTTGGCTTCGATCCCCGATGTAAATGCTGTGGTGGGTGGCCCTACCGCGGTGAACGTGGATGTCAACCAAGCGAACCTGCGCGATAGAAACCTGATCATTCCCCTCGTGCTCGCAGTGATCAGCATCATCTTGATCATCCTGTTGCGCTCACTCGTTGCACCACTGATCTTGATCTCTACGGTGCTGCTGAGTTTCTTTGCCACTCTGGGCGCATGCGCAATTGCCTTTAATCACATCTTCGGATTCGCGGGCGCAGACGCATCATTCCCGCTCTTCGCATTCGTTTTCCTCGTCGCCTTGGGCGTTGACTACAACATCTTCTTGATGACACGTGTTCGTGAGGAGTCACAGCACCTAGGAACTCGCCCCGGAATTCTCAAAGGACTTACCGTCACCGGAGGGGTCATCACCAGCGCGGGCATCGTGCTCGCCGCGACCTTCCTCGTACTTGGTGTGCTGCCACTGGTGGCGTTGCGTCAGGTGGGATTCGCTGTTGCTCTCGGTGTACTCATCGATACGTTCATTGTGCGCACTACCTTGGTACCCGCACTTGCCTATGACATCGGACCCAAGATTTGGTGGCCAAGCGCACTGGCGCGAAAGGATGCAGACACCACTTCACCACCGGAGGCTGTTTCATCCGGCACGAAGTAGATCAGTTCGATTTCCTCACCTAGGCCGGTGATGTCCGGGATGGGTACCGCGCGGTAGAGCGGTTCTTCCGCGTTCATGAAAGTGTCATTCACTTCGGGTTGGTCCGCAACAAACTCGCGGGCATCCTCCGAAGCACGTTCGAGGTAGTCCTGCCAGGCGAAGTTATGCGCAAGATACGCAGCTCGTGCATCGGCGATATTTCGATGCCACGGAAGTATGGGCTGGTCGGCTAGATCATTGGCCGCCAATTCCAGTTGCTGTCGCTGGGCACGTGCTATCCCGGTGAGCTGCTCACGCATCTTCGGATTTGTGGCCAGGGCGGCAGGCCCGCCATTTGCGTCAAATACCTCAGCGGCTTGATCCTGAAGGTCCATCATCACCTGCTCGGAGGCCCAGATCCGATCCACCAACCCGCGCATCTCCACGGTCCGCAGGCCCCAATCCCCCGCCACGGCGGCGCCCACCA
>JBJOIE010000223.1:0-2715 GCA_046047295.1 Actinomycetota bacterium
TTCGCCTTCCTCGGTTGACCGCATGATGACGCTGGTGCCTCGATCAATTGCCATGGGGAGTGCGAGACCGCCGTTGTAATCTGTGTGATCGCCAATGAGATTGACGCGTCCGGGGGCCCAGGCCGCAGCTTTCACGAATTGGCCAGACTCTGCCGAACTAGCTCGGCCGCAGACTCCGGGGATACATCGAGAATGAAGGCCCCCATGAGCGTCTCTGAGCTCGCCAAGTACTTGAGTTTATCGATCGATCGTTGATTGGAAACCAGTCGAAGAAAAAGCCGACTCACTTCGTGCTCATCAGTTGAACCCTGACATGGAGTTTGAATCCAGCCCGCCATGTAGGGCATTGGCTTGTCATATACGCCGTCTAGAGATCGAATCAAGTGCGGGTAAAGGACTGCGAGTGAATTGATTTCGTCCTCATTTAGTTCCGGTAGGCGCTTTATGTCTCGCACCGGATGCAATTGAATTTCAAGAGGCCACGAGGACGCATATGGAGCAAAGGCAACCCAATAGTCGTTGTGAACAATGATGCGCGATCCGTGATCTATCTCTTGCTGAACGGTATCGGCGATTAGCGAATCACCACGTTCGCGCGCCATCAACGCTTGCCGGATGAGGGCCTCCTGGTAGGGAGGAAGAAATGGGTAGGCGTAGATCTGTCCATGTGGATGGTGAAGAGTGACCCCAATCTCCTCGCCGCGATTTTCGAAAACGAACACAGACCTCGTGCCGGGGAGGCACGCCAGCTCCTGGCATCTGTCAATCCACGCCAGGATCACGAGTTTCATCTGTTCGGAGCTGAGGTTGCCCAGGGAACCTTCATGATCTTGGGTGAAGGCCACCACTTCAGCACGGCCACCGGCGATTCCCCCTGCGTCACTTTCCATGCCGGGAAGGCTGGGGAATCGGTTCTCAAAGATAACTACTTCAAAGTGTTCCTCGGGAATCTCAGTTGCGTTGTGAGTTCGTGAGGGGCATAAGGGGCATTCGGCTAGCGATGGATGGTGGGTTCTTTCCTGTCGGTGATCCGCGATGATGACCCAATCACCGGTAAGCCGATCGTGGCGCAGTTCCGATGCGATTAACGGGAGTGGAGGCAATTCCCGAGTATCGACGGCAGCGCGCTCCCCACGTTCATCATTATCGAAATAGAGGATCGTTCGTCCATCAGCCAAAGTGCGTTGAGATCGCTTCATCGCAGGAGTGATTCGAGGCGCTGATGAATATCGGAAATTCGATCGGCGCTCTCGGGTTTCATGACGGTGCTACGCATGATGCGCGCGAATCCGGCATCCACTTCGATGTCATGGCCGCGTGCCAACATGGCCTCTGGCTTCACCGCGTAGGTGGCAAGATGAATCTGCTCCTGTGGCGCAAGGTCGGCAGCCATTGTGAATAGGTCATTGCTCGCTGCGTCAACTGCCGATAGTGATGGGCCCTTTGGAAAATAGGTCACGATGTCAAGCTCGGGATCCTGGTAGAGGTCGAGAACATCAGAAGCCTTGAGGAGTTCGGACCATTCAAGTGCTCCCCGACGGTTCGCGCGAAGCACTTGTCCGAGGCCAGAGTCTGTGAGCGGTATTACCTGCAGTGTGAGCCACAGGGCTGCTGCCGCAGCACCTGCCCTGCTGCACTCCAGGGAAATCTCGCCGAGATGGAGTTCATCTGACGAGAAATAGGTGTAAGGCGAATCGTGCACGTAGAACCGACCCACCTCGGGCTGCGAAAAGATCACGGCGCCGCACCCGTAGGGCTGCAGGCCGTGCTTGTGTGGATCAACAACAACGCTGTCAACGTCGGCGATGGCCGCGTACGGCGCTGCGGCAACTCCATCCGGAGAATCGTCGGCGATGAGCGCGAAGAAGCCACCGTAGGCAGTATCGACATGCACACGAGCGCCATAGGTTCGGGCGAGTGCCACGATTTCTGGAAGGGGATCGAGTGCCCCGAGCCCGGTGGTGCCTAACGTTGCCACGACCGTGCCGATATCGCCACCAGCGAGTTGGTGCTCGAGTTCTGTGAGGTCCATGCGACCCTGGTGATCTGTCCCGATGGGCGCACCTTCAACGCCGAGCACGGCGCACATCCGCGAGTGGGTGTAGTGCGCATCGACGCTGAACGCAATCTTCTTGCCTGGGTGCGATTCGCGCGCGACCCACAGTGCTTCTAGGTTGGCGATTGTGCCGCTTGAAGTCAGATGGCCGAGGTGATTGCCAAATCCGAACATCGTCGCTAGCGAGGCCACGATCTCTTTCTCCATTTGGGCGGTTGCCGGACCGCCATCGAGGGCGTGGTTATTGGGGTTAATCAGCATGGCCGACACATATCCCAAGACAGCGGCCGGATGGGGAGGCTTGAGCATCTGGCCTACGTAACGTGGATGACCAAACGGGTAGTTGTCGGTCAATCGCTCGCTAAGGCTCGCGAATGCGCGTTCTAGGTCGGCATCGTCCACGCGCACCGAGGGGTGTTCGGTGAATGTCCCGAACTGCTCCATCCACTTGCTATTGGCTTCGACGGCGCGTGGCAACCATGCGGCAAGGTCGGTCATGGCTGCTGCCACGTGTTGATGTTGGTGAGACCAACTTGGTCGCTCAGGTATCCCACAAACACTCCATCCGGATCCCAGTGAGCGGCGATGGAGCGCAACTTCTTGAAGTGGTCATCGGACATGAACTTGACCGGACGACGCCCAAAGTCGGAATCACCTAT
>JBJOIE010000224.1:0-2850 GCA_046047295.1 Actinomycetota bacterium
GTGATCGACCCATGGAACAGGCGCATGGCCGTTCTCTCCACGTGCTCGGGACCTACGGAAGATGAAGCCACGACCGCGCCTCGGACTCGCATCGCAAGGATCAAGAAGAAGCCCCCGAGAATCACAGCGCCAATGGCATACACGATTCCCATGCCTGCCACGGGCACGAGAATAAGTGATGTGGCAACCATTGCGATGCTGTACAGAATTATGTGACGTGCAACAACTCGGTCAGACGCAATCACCGGAAGCATCGGAATTCCTGCCGCACGATATTCCTCACGATATTTCATGGCCAAGGGCCAATAGTGTGGTGGCGTCCACCAGAAAACAATGAGAAAGAGCACTACCGGTGCCCACGTCAAGGAACCAGTGACCGCCGCCCACGCGATGAGCACAGGCATGCATCCGGCAATGCCGCCCCAGACGATGTTTTGCGCAGTACGGCGCTTGAGGATCATGGTGTAGCCAACGGCATAAAAGGCGATTGCAATCAAGCCAAGTACGCCGGCAAAAAGATTCGCTCCGAGCCACAGCACAACGAATGAGAGCAAGCTGAGAACGAATCCCTGGACCAGCGCACCGCGAGTACTTACTGCACCTTGGGCAGCAGGGCGGTGTGCGGTGCGCTGCATAATCGCATCAATGTCTTTGTCATAGACACTGTTGAAAGTATTCGCTGCTCCCGCTGCAGCGGCGCCTCCGACCAACACCACGATGGATACCCCAAGATCGGGTAATCCTCCGGCCGCCAGGAATATCGTTGGGATTGCCGTGACGAGCAGAAGTTCAATGATTCTGGGCTTGGTCAGCGCCAAGTAGATACGCCAAGTACTCATTCCTGGCTGTATCGGTACTTCGCGGTGGAATCCTTCGTGACCTCGGGCGGTCTCATCAGAGCGTCCTGAGTGTGTGGTGGTCACATCCGTAGGCTACCCAAGCCAGGTCAACAGCTATTCACTAGTTGTGCGCTCGCCCGCCGCTCCGCGTTCTCCTCGCTTCCCTCAGGGCATGACGTGGATCACTAGGCTTATGCCATGCCAGCAACGTCATCACAATCGACAACGCTCACCTGGGATCAGACGGATGACAAGGCGGTGGCTTACCTGCGGGCAATGGCCGCAGACGCCGTCCAAGCTGCGGGTAATGGCCACCCAGGCACCGCGATGAGCCTGGCCCCCGTGGCTTATCTGCTTTTTCAAAAGGTCATGCGTTTTGATCCAGCGGATCCGAGTTGGTTGGGCCGTGATCGCTTCGTATTGAGTGCTGGCCACTCAAGCCTCACGTTGTATCTTCAATTGTTCCTCTCTGACATGGGCCTTTCCCTTGACGACATCAAGTCCTTCCGTCGCTGGGGAAGCCGCACACCTGGTCACCCGGAATTTGGGCACACGGCTGGAGTGGAAACCACCACGGGGCCTTTGGGCCAGGGCCTGGCAACGGCCGTGGGCATGGCGATGGCGAGCCGTTATGCGCGTGGGCTTTTCCAGCCGGATGCACCCACTGGCGCCAGTGCATTTGATCACCGCACGTACGTGATCTGTGGTGACGGCGACCTCGAAGAGGGAGTGAGCGGTGAGGCATCGTCCTTGGCTGGCACCCAGCAACTAGGAAGCCTGGTTGTGCTGTGGGATGACAACCGCATTTCTATTGAAGGCAATACTGCAGTGGCATTCACCGAAGACGTGGTCGCGCGTTATCGCGCCTACGGGTGGGACGTCCACGAGGTCGACATGAAGGCCGATGGCTCCATAGACATTCCTAGAGTCTGGAACGCGCTTGTGGATTCCCAAGAATCCGAACGCCCCAGCTTCATCCGCATTCGCAGCACCATCGCCTGGCCCGCTCCCCACCTGCGTGGCACGGCAAAGTCCCACGGCTCCGCGCTTGGCGCCGAAGAGGTCGCGGCCACTAAGCGCGAACTTGGACTTGACCCGGAATCAACGTTCCAATTTGATGAGTCAACCCTGACTACGGTGCGAACGCGGCTGCATGACAGGCTTCGCCCTCTCATCGCGCAATGGGAGCAAGAGTTCCAAGCCTGGCGCGGCTCCTCACCCGAAGGTTCGGCCCTACTTGAGCGAATCCTCGCTAAGAAACTCCCCTCCGATATTCGCGGTGCACTCCCCTGGCATGAGGTGGGCTCCTCCGTGGCCACGCGCAAGGCATCCGGTGAAGCTATAAACGCGATTGCAGCAGTCATGCCCGAGTTCTGGGGTGGTTCGGCCGATCTCGCTGAATCGAATAACACCACCATTGAAGAGGGCCATTCCTTCTTACCGGCAACAAGTTCCATACCAGAAGCTGATCCCTACGGACGAATCGTGCACTTTGGCGTTCGTGAGTTCGCCATGGGCGCGGCAGTAAACGGTGCCGCCCTCACCGGGTTGGTACGCCCATTCGGTGGCACCTTTCTCGTCTTCAGCGACTACATGCGCGGTGCTGTACGCCTTGCAGCGCTTATGCAATGCGCATCCACTTTTGTCTGGACTCATGATTCCATCGGACTTGGTGAGGATGGTCCTACGCATCAGCCGGTGGAGCACCTCTGGAGCCTGCGGGCGATCCCAGGATTCACCGTGGTGCGTCCCGCTGATGCGAATGAAACAAGTGCCGCATGGCTCGCCACCCTCGAGCAGCAGGGACCTGTGGGTCTGATCCTTTCCCGGCAGAACTTGCCCACCATCGTCAGCGCACAAGATGCCGAGGTCGGAGTTGCCCGTGGTGGGTATGTGGTTCACGAGCCCGACCAACTGCAAGCCCTCATAATCGCTACCGGCTCCGAGGTGCAGATCGCGGTGGCTGCCGCCTCCACTCTGGCCGAGTCCGGGGTTGGTGCCCGGGTTGTCA
>JBJOIE010000225.1:0-3519 GCA_046047295.1 Actinomycetota bacterium
GCCCACTCGGTGGAGTCCAAAGATCCGAAGGCGAATACCCCTTGATCAGCGTTCGAATCAGCGGTGGGCGCTCACACGCGATCCGAAACGGATGTGGGCAACGGTAAGTTTCGCGTCTATGGGTAAGAAGAGCCGTCGAGCCGAAGCCGCTGCCGTAGTTGTTGAGGGTGACGTCCCCGTTGTGGGGATGCGAGAGCCCTGCCCCTGTGGGTCGGGTAAGCGCTACAAGGCCTGCCACGGCAAGGACGCGGCTCGCGCGGTGGGTGCGCCAGCCCGTCCCTTTGAGGGCTTCGCCTCCGAGCGCGACATCGTGGCCATGCGTGAGCTGGTGCCCTCGGCTACCGCTCCGCTGAAGCTCACCGGAACCAACGCTGGCCGCTCAGTGACCCTGTGCACTGTGTTGCCGCAGGCGTGGCCTGCCCTGGTGCGTGATACCGGAGAGATCCTGCTCGGCCTGCAGGTCACCACGGGGTCTTCCGACCCCTCGCGTGACCTTGCCGACGTGTTGTTGCGCGCCTTGGAGACCGAGCCGGGTAACCCGGTGGCCATGCGCCGCGTGGGCGCCGACGATCCCCGCCTCCAAGATCTCGTGGATGCGAATGCCCCGCTCGAGGTGAGCGTGCATCAGGGATTCGATTACTGGATCGACGGCGGTCAGGCCGATCTCGGTGCTGATATCCGGGAGTCCCTGGAACGCGCCAAGACCTACGCCCACCCCACCGCCAAGCTTGCCAGCGTCGAGGCCGCCTACTGGACCCAGATGGGGGAAAAGGAGCACCTGCGCTGGATCATGGACACCCCCGAGGAAGAACTCCTCAACGCTCTAGCCAGGTTGCACGCGGCCGAGGAATCCAGCCTCGGTCCCGACACCCGCCTGGTGGGCATGTTCCGCGCCCAGGGCCTGGTAGTTCCGGTATGGGATCTGCCGCTGGACACCGGGGCTGCTGCGATCGAGGAGCCGGCAGCAGCTTTCGGTCAACGCTTGGCCAAGGCACTTGCAGCCACCGAGCCGTTGACCGATTCCGAGCGCCGGGCCCGGGCTGGCCTGACTACACGCCAGGTGACCCTGCGCTAGTTCCCCTCGTCCCCCCGCCGAACTGGCGCTCCACGAGCGTCGAACTGGCGCGTTTCCAACGTCGAACTGGCACTTTTTGCTCGTCCGGTCCTCGCTAGGCCTTGACTGGACTCATCACTGCCTGCATGACTCTGAGATGTCGCATATATGCGACAAGTCAGAGTGCTCGAGCGGTTGTGCCGAAGTGGACTCCAGGAAGATCTATATTGAATTTGCGACACCAGAATGTCCTTGCTGCCGCCATGTGCGCGCCAGGGGACTTAAATCTATATAGATTTTCCCTGTGGAGTCCTTTTCATCGGCGGAGCGCATCGGCTGCGAGGGGGCTTGGCACGCGCTAAACCTAGTGGCTCGCGCTGTGAGCCCAATGGGAATCAGGCTTGGAAGAACTCGACCGCTGTCCAGACCGCGAGGGCGGACACGATGGCACCGGAAACCAATCGAATCCGCCAGATGGGGATGCGTTCGCTGAGGTAGCCACCGAGCATGGTGGCCGCGGCCGCCACGGTGATAAGTGCGAGCCATGAGCCGAGGAACACGCTGACGGGCATGGACGTCCGAGCCGCCATTCCGGCGATGAGAAGTTGGCTGAGGTCGCCCCACTCCGCGGCAAAGAGCACACTGAAACTGGTGGCGAACACCATGCCAAAAGATGGGCGCGCGGGCAGATGCGTGATGCGTTCGTCGCGCTCCACTTCGTCAAGTTCGGCTTGTTCACTTGCTCGCTCGCTACTGCGCGAGGCTAAACCACCCTTGATCAGGATGAAGGCACCAATGGTGAACAGGAGGAACGTGATGCCGAGTACGAGGCGTTGCGGTGCCAGGGAGAGCAGGCCACCTGCCGTTACCGCGATCGCCGTTTGCGCCGCGAAGGCGGCAGCCACCCCCAACCAGACCGCGCGCCGGGGAAAGCGGGTGGCAAGAACCAGGGTTGCGATAAACGTCTTATCCGGGAGCTCTGCCGGGAAGATCAGTGCGAACGTGGTGAGAATCGTGGAGAAATCAAGAGTCATTCGTTGCGTTGCCTGAAGTATCGGGATTGGCCGTGTCTGCGGGGGCACCAATGCCTGGTGGGAGTTTGTCCAGTACCTCGGTGGCCAATGTTGGCCAAATGACGGGTGTAGGGATGCGGCGCGAACCTGACCAGGGTGCGGGGACGGCATCGATTTTCTTGGCGATCTCATGCGCGGGGAATTCATATCGGGCACGAGCAACCTTGAATTGGGCCCAGGCTTCATCCCCATCCACCTCAACGGGGAACTGGGCCACCTTGAGCATCGCAACGGCCTTATCGAACTCCTCGCGGGTCAGTGTGAGTGGGCGCTCCTCACCGTGTTGGAGTTCATCAATGCCCGCTTTAGGAAGCCCGGTAGCGCTGTCCGTTGCAGACGCGATTTCCACGGCAATAACGCTTCGCGTAATGCCAGGCACCTCCACGTGCTCGGTCTTGGTTTCTTCCGGTTGGCTAAGAAATAAGCCAACGAAGGGAAGTCTGCGTTTCTTAGACGTCTTGGCAAAGAGATCTGCATAAATGACTTCGAGTGTTTGGGAGCCGTGCACGATCACGGCTACCGCTGGTGGCCGCGGCAAGCTTCGATTGACGGAGAGTTGGAGTGCGGCTGCATCCATCACGGACATCAACGAGATGACCCAGTTCCGAGTAGGTTTCGAGGAACGCACGTCCACCAACACCGAATACGTCACGTGTGTAAGTCGAATTTCTGCTGACCACTGCTTCCAGTCGGCGTAAATCCCTTGGAGATTGCCGAGTTGATGGCCCATCGCAAGCCGCGTGAGCAACTCTGGCCCCCAGGCGGGTTGCCCCGCGGCTGCTCCGAGCAAGGTCACGTCCACTTCGCGATCAACGTAGGCGCCATAGATGGTGGGCAGGAAGCCGATCAGGAGCGCGATCACAATCGGGCCGGTGGCGGCCGCTGCAAAATCAAGTGCTGTGACGTCCATGTTGTCTGGGGTCGCAAATCCAAGGGTGAAAAGGCTCGATCCCGATTGCTTGATGGCTGCCCCGAGATCGCCACCCCCACCAAGGCCATAGATCCACAGGCCGTAGGCCACCATGTAGAGCAATAGCCAAACGATCAACCACATCACGATGATCATGGGGCCGGTCCACGCCAGCACGGCATCGCGCTTGTAATAGTTACGGCGAACGCGTGCCACGGACCAGAACGTCCAACGCACCGCGGCCGTAACCGCGTCAGAGACCACCGATCGTAGGGAACGTGGCACCACGGCGGTGCGTAGCAAGCTGATGGTGGTTGCAATAAAGAGGAAAAGGCCGAGCATGGTGGCTGCTCCCCTGGAGAAGAGGTCGAGCCAGAGGTGCTGCACGGTTTCCACGGGGCAACTGTGCCATGTCACTCACTCTGACTTGTCGCATATATGCGACATCTCAGAGTCACCGGAGTCCTGAGGGGGAAAGGGCA
>JBJOIE010000226.1:0-26928 GCA_046047295.1 Actinomycetota bacterium
AGATGTAATCCTGTGATGGATCAATGGTGGAATCGACGAACCTCAGGAGTTCGCCGGCGAATTGGCCGTCAATACGCAGACGAGCGTAAACCTCATCAGGTTCACCAGATTGTGCACGAACCGCCTCGGAAAGTCGAAAGTCGTTTGGGGCAAGAACTTGCCTTTCAGTCCCCGTTTGGGTCACCTCAGAAGTGATACGTGAGACTCTGAAGGTGCGCTGGGCCTGACGAGAGTGGTCAAAGCCTGTGACGTACCACCTCCCCTCGATAGAGATGACACCCCAGGGATCTACGGTTCGCTCGATTTCATCTTCGTCGGCAATACCCCTGTAATTGAAACGGACTTGTTGTGAAGCACGCATGGCTCGAAGAATCGGCAAGACGCGTTCATCGACCCGACTGAATCGAGTCAACGAAGGTACGTTCCTCAGCGGGGCCTTTGGATTACTCACCTCCAGTTTCCGCACGGCCATGTAGCCCGATTCACTCAACTTTGCGGAGTTCCAAACAATCCCGGCAAGAGCGCAGGCGGCCATCTCTTCTTGGCTCAGCGAGACTTCAACCATGCCGTAGGTATGCGAATTGATCGAATAGCCCAACACTTCACCATTGGTGTCCGTGACCGTATCAATGGGTACACCCAGTGATCGGAGTTCATCTTTGTCACGTTCAAACATGCGCTCAAATGCGCTTTCGGACGACGAGTCATACCCCGCCACGCTTAGCGCAATAGTGGAGCGAGGTACTGGGCGCGGGGACGCCATGAGGCAAAAAACCAAGTTCAGCAAGCGCTCGGTTCGCTGGGTTCTTTCAGCCATGATCGAACTCGAGGGGATTCGTTAGTTAACGCCCAGCAGATCGATGATGAACACCAGCGTGCGCCCCGAGAGCCTATGTCCGGCACCGGCGGGCCCGTAGGCGAGTTCCGGCGGAATCACTAGTTGCCGCCTGCCGCCCACCTTCATGCCAGGAATACCCTCTTGCCATCCCTGAATCAGACCCGCGAGTGGGAAGCTGATGCTCTCTCCGCGGTCCCAGGAAGCATCAAACTGCTCACCCGTCTCGAATTCCACGCCAAGGTAGTGCACATCAACGGTGTCACCCGCTCGCGCTTCCGCCCCTGTACCCACAACGAGATCGGTGATCACCAGCTCAGTCGGAGCCGGTCCCTCAATGAAATCAATTTCGGGCTTTTCCACAGCGTGTCCTTTCGGCCAATTATGAATCGACGGAAACTAGTTCAACGAGGAAGACCAGGGTCTCGTTAGGTTCGATGGTGCCACCTGGTGAGGATTCTCCGTAGGCCAAGGACCCCGGGATAACGAGCACTCGCTGCTCCCCCAGTTTCATTCCAGGTACGCCCTGGACCCATCCTTCGATGAGTCCTCCCTCGACCAAGGGGAAAGAGGCCGGAGCGCCTCGCGCCCAGGAGGAGTCGAATGCGATACCTGTAGATAGCCCAACACCGCAATATTGAACGGTAATGGTGCTACCGAGCACAGCTTCGGCACCACTGCCATCCTTGAGGGTGGTCATGGCCAACTCGCTAGCTCCGGCGGGACTCGGAAGGACGCTTATCAAGGGCGCGGCCGGATTGCTCACGTCGACGCCTACACCATCGTTGACGAACTGGCTAGTGGCCAGCACAGACGTATCGTCGGCCAATTCCGTCAATGTTGCGCAATCCGAGGTAATCCAGGCTGCGGCATCAGGCGCAGCAGCTGAAGCAGCAACGTCTGCCGCCTCCTCCTCCGAACCACAGGCCACCAAAACGGTGGTGGACAGCAGGATGACAGCACCAGCAGAAATCAGGGTCGATGAGCGCATAGGCGGACACTATTACATGAATGGACAAAGACCATTAGGCGCTACATACCAGCGATGAGACGATCTACTCTCTCATCCGTGCTGACGAACGGATCCTTGCACAGCACGGTGCGTTGTGCCTGATCATTGAGTTTCAGGTGCACCCAGTCCACGGTGAAATCGCGACGACGCTCTTGAGCGCGCCGTACAAAGTCTCCGCGAAGTTTCGCCCGGGTGGTCTGCGGCGGCACGCTCTTGGCTTCAAAAACCTCAATATCTGCGAGAAGGCGATCAACAAGGCCGTTGCGCTCGAGTAGGTAGTAAAGACCGCGGCTTCGATTTATGTCGTGGTAGGCCATATCGATCTGTGAAATGCGAGGAGAGGACAGACTAAGATCGTGCTTGCTCATGTAGCGATCAATCAAGCTCTTTTTGATGGCCCAGTCAATCTCGCGATCAATCATGCTGTGGTCACCACTCTCGACGGCTTTGAGGGTTTTTCGCCACAGGGACAAGATTCGAACCACCGTCGGATCACCCGACAGGTCACGTCGATCAACAAAAGTCTGGACACGGTCAAGGTACTCCGATTGGATCTCCAACGCACTCAATTCACGGCCATTGGCTAGTCGTACCTTCGCGGTACCGCTGATGTCGTGACTTATTTCTCGAATAGCACGAATGGGATTGTCCAGACTCAGATCGCGCATCACCATGCCGGATTCGAGCATTCGCAGGACGAGATCCGCTGAACCTACTTTAAGAAAACTTGTTGGCTCAGCCATATTGCTATCACCGACTATCACGTGAAGGCGCCGATACAGATCTGCATCCGCATGCGGTTCATCGCGTGTATTGATGATGGGGCGGGACCGCGTAGTGGCACTTGAAACGCCCTCCCACATATGGTCAGCCCGCTGGCTGATGCAGTAAAGCGCTCCTCGAGGGGTTTGCAGGACCTTGCCTGCTCCCACCAGTATTTGCCGTGAGATCAGAAATGGAATGAACCCATCCGCTAGGGCCGCGAAATCCCCAGATCGTTCGATCAGGTAGTTCTCGTGGCATCCATAAGAGTTGCCAACGGAGTCAGTGTTGTTCTTGAAAAGGTAGATGTCACCGTTGATTCCTTCCTCTCGCAGGCGCTGCTCTGCATCAACGCACAGGCCTTCCAAGATCCTCTCTCCTGCACGGTCGTGAGCGAGCAAACTGAGAAGCGAATCGCATTCAGGGGTTGCATATTCCGGGTGCGATCCGACATCGAGGTAAAGCCTTGCACCGTTGCTCAGAAAGACATTGCTACTGCGCCCCCAGGACACGACTCGACGAAACAGATATCGGGCAACCTCGTCAGGGCTTAGCCTGCGCTGACCACGAAAGGTGCAGGTAACCCCGTATTCAGTCTCAATGCCGAAGATGCGTCGATCCACGATTCAAGACTAAGTCAGACCGCCAGCACGTTGAGTATTTCGTCACTTTCTAACCGACGAAAAGCCCTGCGCGGGCGCTGCCGGTCCAGAATCGCGACTTCGAGATCTGATGCCTTGAGGTTGCGTGAATCCCCCGATCCGCCTTGCTCGAGGGCCTCAACCGCGTGCTTCAGGGCCTCAGAAAGACTGCTTTCGATTGACCAACGTGACGTGAGTTGCGCTGCCACTGACTCGGCGTCTCCCCCCATGACGAGGCAACCCTTCTCGTCAGCAACCGATCCATCGAAACTAATTCGGTAAATCTGATCCAAGGATTGATCGCTCCCAACCTCAGCCACCACGATTTCAACCTCATATGGCTTTTGGGTTTCGGTGAAAATAGAACCCAGAGTCTGGGCATATGCGTTTGCAAGACTACGGCCCGTTACGTCCACACGGTCATAGCTGTAGCCGCGCAGGTCTGCCAACCGAATACCCGCTACACGAAGTGACTCAAATTCGTTGTACTTACCAACAGCGGCAAAGCCGATCTTGTCATAGATCTCGCTGATCTTGTGCAGCGCGCGAGATGGATTCTCCGCAACCAAGATGATGCCGTCTCGATACTGCCCGACAACGACACTGCGGCCTCGGGCTATTCCCTTACGGGCGAAATCCGCCTTGTCTTTCATCACCTGCTCGGGTGAGACGTAGAAGGGGACGCTCATGAGTCATGTCCCATCTGTGCCACAGGGCCGTCCGGAGCGTTTAGACGACGGCTTAGTAGGGCACTCACTCGTGGACGCAACTCATCCTCTCCGAGCATTTCTACGCCTCCTGATGTCACGATGGCCACAACCGGGAATATTCCCCGAGCGATGTCCGGTCCGCCTGTGGCGCTGTCATCATCTGCTGCGTCATACAAGGCTTCGAGTGCTACATCAACGGCAGACCGACAATCGGCTTCGCGTCGAAACAACTTCTTGAGCGAACCACGAGCGAAGGTTGAACCAGACCCCACCGCATAAAAGTCATGCTCTTCGTAGCGACCGCCAGTGACGTCGTAGGAAAAAATGCGCCCGCAATTGAGCCGCTGGTCGAAGCCCGCAAAGAGTGGCACTGCGGCAAGACCCTGCATCGCGAGTCCGAGATTTCCTCGCAGCAGACTGGCAAGACGATTTGCCTTTCCGTCTAGAGACAGGGGCACCCCTTCGATCTTTTCGTAGTGTTCGAGCTCTACACAAAAAAGGCGCACCAGCTCGACACCAATGCCCGCCGTACCGGCAATACCCACAACTGAAAATTGATCAGCTGGGAAAACCTTCTCAATATCCTTCTGGGCGATTATGTTGCCCATTGTTGCTCGCCTGTCCCCAGCCATGATGACGCCGTGATTGCAGCGAAGTGCCACGATTGTTGTGCCATGTACGGTCTCAGGTTGATCGCGCTGAGAAGCTCCCAAGGACGCCCGAAGTTCTTCTTTGGATCCTGGCAATTGCCGCACGAAATCGGCAAATGATGCCGAACCTTGCGCGAGGAATGCGGGAGAAAAACTTGTGCCGATGTTCACTGACCACCCTTTTGGACGAATGACTTCACAAAGTCTTCAGCATTTTCCTCGAGCACCGCATCAATCTCATCGAGAATATCCTCGATATCTGTGTCGACTGCTTCACGGCTGGGAAGGGAAACTTCCTCGTCTTGCTCAGATTGTCGGGACTGATGTGATGCAGAAGTGCGCTCGGCCATGTCCACAGACTAGCCCGATTGCCTCAAAGCCTCTATGAGGTCACCGGCAGTCGCGGAAGAATCCAGGAGCTCAGCGACATGTTCGGCAGTACCCCGTGCGGGCTCAGCGGTGGGTACCCGCATCAACGTTTGTTCCCCCGGTACGTCAAAAACGATCGAATCCCAACCAGCCGCGGCAACCTCGTTGGGATATCGCCTCATGCATTCCCCACGGAAATAGGCCCGTGTGTCCCGTGGTGGCTGGGTAATGGCCCTTTCCACCTCTTGGACACTGGTGAGCCGATCTAGGGATCCACGTGCCTCGAGGCGCAATGCCAATCCCTTCTCGGGACGGATGTCTGAATACTGCAGATCAATGAGGGAGAGTCGCGGATCGGACCAATCCAAGCCGTCGCGTTCTCGGTATGCGTTCATGATCGCCAGTTTCGCGGTCCAGTCCAGCTCAGCAGACGTGTCCATCGGATCCTGTTCGAGCCTTATCAGGACGGATTCCCAGTGCTCAAGGACGCGACTAGTTGCCGGATCATCGCCGTGGCGTTGGGCGCAGTGTTCGTGGGCACGTTCCAAGAAGATCCATTGCACTTCCAACGCGGTCAGCCTTCTGCCGCGACCCATGTCAAGGCGATGGGTAAGGGTGAGATCGTGTGAGACCTGATGCATTTCGCGAACCGGGTCCATCGGCATCAAATCGAGCAACCCATCTACTCCAGCTTCGATCATGCTAAGGACTATTGACGTGGTTCCCATCTTGAGCCAGGTCGCGATCTCACTCATATTTGCGTCGCCAACAATCACGTGTAGGCGGCGATAACGTTCTGGATCGGCGTGAGGTTCATCTCGGGTGTTAATGATTGGGCGTTTGAGTGTTGTCTCAAGACCCACTTCGACCTCGAAAAAGTCCGCACGCTGGCTCAGTTGAAATTTCTTAATCTGTCCATCCTGGGAGATGCCAAGTCTCCCAGCTCCAGTGAAGACCTGCCGCGTGATGAAAAACGGTGTGAGTGCAGCAACAATGCAAGCAAATGGGGTTTGCCGGTGCATCAGGTAGTTCTCATGCGTTCCGTATGAAGCACCTTTGTTATCAGTGTTGTTCTTGTAGAGAAGAATTGGGTAACCGAGCAGGGAACTGGCATGTTGCGCTCCCATGCGCATGATGTCCATTCCCGCTCTATCCCAAAGGACTGCATCCATTGGATTCGTAACTTCGGGAGTGCTGAACTCGGGGTGCGCATGATCCACGTACAGGCGTGCGCCATTAGTGAGAATCACGTTTGCCAGTCCAAGATCTTCATCGGTCAATTGACTTGGATCTGCATCGGCACGTGACTGATCGAAGCCTCGAGCGTCTCTTAGGGGTGATTCCAGTGCGTAATCCCAGCGAATCGAGCTGCCCGGTGCGGTGACCAGGGATGCATAACCGTTGACCACCTGCGAGGAAGTCACCATCGCGTTCATGGTTGGGTGTCCAGGAACCGAAATTCCATACTCGGTTTCGATACCCATGATCCGATGCACGCTCATGGAAGCACCGTGCTCGTGTTCACAGGCCGATTACAGGTACTGGCCAGTATTTGACACCGTGTCGATTGAGCGACCCGGTTCTTCGCCCTTCTTTCCCTTTATCAGGGTCCGAATGAACACGATTCGTTCACCCTTCTTACCCGAAATTCGCGCCCAATCGTCCGGATTGGTGGTGTTGGGAAGATCTTCATTTTCTCGGAACTCCGCGATGCAGGCATCGAGTAGATGCTGCACCCGGAGACCCTTCTGGCCGAGGTCGAGATAGTCCTTGATCGCGCTCTTCTTGGCGCGCGCCACGATGTTCTCGAGCATTGCACCGGAATTGAAATCCTTGAAGTAGAGAATTTCCTTGTCGCCATTTGCATAGGTGACTTCAAGAAACTTGTTCTCATCGGCCTCGCTGTACATCTGCTCGACGGCTCGCTGAATCATGTCATCGCAGGTGGCAAGTCGATCCCCACCATGGGCCGCCAGATCCTCCGGGTGCAGCGGGATCGATGGCACCAAGTATTTGCCAAGGATTTCCCGAGCAGCCTCAGCGTCAGGACGCTCGATTTTGATCTTCACGTCAAGGCGACCCGGCCGGAGGATTGCTGGGTCGATCATGTCTTCACGGTTGGATGCACCAATGACGATCACATTTTCAAGCGTCTCCACGCCATCAATTTCACTGAGTAACTGAGGCACAATGGTGTTTTCTACGTCACTACTCACACCGGTGCCGCGGGTACGAAAGAGTGAGTCCATTTCGTCAAAGAAGACGATCACCGGTTGGCCTTCATTAGCCTTCTCGCGAGCTCGCTGGAACACAAGTCTGATGTGACGTTCCGTTTCTCCCACGTACTTGTTGAGCAATTCCGGTCCCTTAATGTTCAGGAAGTATGAACGCGCGTCTTCGCGTCCGGTCTTCTCTGCGACTTTCCTGGCCAATGAATTCGCAACAGCTTTGGCGATGAGGGTCTTACCGCATCCAGGCGGACCGTAGAGAAGGATTCCTTTGGGCGCTTTGAGTTGATGCTCTGCAAAAAGGTCAGCATGGAGAAACGGCAGCTCCACAGCGTCTCGAATCGCGCCAATTTGCTCGCCTAAGCCACCAATATTTTCGTAGCCGATATCGGGAATTTCTTCTAGGACGAGCTCTTCCACCTCTGCGCGTGGTACTCGTTCAAAGACGTAATTGCTTCTAAGGTCACAGAGCAGGGCATCCCCAGCCCGAAGTGTCACATCCGTGAGTGAGTCAGCCACGCGCACGATGCGCTCTTCATCTGTATGGCCAACAACTACCGCCCGCATGTCACCAAGGCGTTCCTTGAAGGTCACCACTTCACCAACCGACTCAAAGGCTCTGATGTCGACGACGTTCATGCTCTCGTTCAACACCACCTGCTGACCTGGCTGTAACCCGGACACCTCAATTGAGGGCGAAACGGCTACCCGCATGCGTCGCCCTGCAACAGATACATCCACGGTGCCGTCAGAGAGAAGCTCAATAAACGTGCCGTAGGTGTTCGGCGGCTCGGCGAGTCTGTCAACCTCAGCCTTAAGGGAGACGAGTTGTTCACGTGCGTCGCGAAGGGTGGCCATGAGCCTGGTGTTGTGATCGCGTTGGGCCGCCAATTCACCCCGCATCTGAGCAATAGTCGATTCCAGATCGCTCGATTGGCTCGGGTCCTGCTGGCTCATGGACTACTCCCTTCTCCACATGACCTTAACCCGAATCCCCTACTTCGGCTGGTAATCCTCCCCGTAGGCGCCAGGTGCGGGTCTGCGATGGCGTCGAGGCGCCTGATGAGCTGGGGCAAAGAGTCTCGCCGTCACCAGAAAGCCGGTGTGACCGTTCATGCTGTGGTCAGGGCGAACGGACAGTCCGTCGAGGTGCCAGGTGCGCAATAGTGACTCCTCAGCCCGGGGTTCGGTCCAACGGCTTTCTACGCGCAACGCTTCCACCAGACGGGACATTTGCGTGGTTGTGGCAACGTACCCAACCAATGTGCCGCCCGGACGCAAGATGCCTGCGGCAGCCTCCAAACAATCCCAGGGTGCCAACATGTCAAGTACGACCGCATCCCTAGAGGCTTGAGGCAGCTGGTTCGCGATGACCGAGAAATCGCCATCGCACATTTCCCATGAATGTGGCCATCCGCCAAACCATCTGCAGACGTTCTCAGTCGCTATTTCGGCGAACTCAGCCCGCAACTCAACGCTCGTCACGTTGCCGTCACGTCCTACGGCACGCAGTAGGTAGCACGTCAACGCGCCGGACCCCACTCCCGCTTCGATCACTGAACTACCCGGACCTAGGTCCGCAAGGGCAACGATGCGGGCAGCATCCTTCGGGTAGACAACTGCTGCCCCGCGCGGCATACCCAGAACGTAATCATCAAGTCCTGGTCGGAGTACGGCGAACGTGACGTCCTTGCTCGAAGTCACCGTTGACCCATCGGGCTGACCAACGAGGCTGTCATGGGCAATCAACCCACGATGGGTGTGCAGATGCTCGCCGGGAACGAGTGTGGTTGTGTATTTGTTACCCCGGGGATCGGTGAGTTGCACGAGATCGCCTGGACCGAGAGCACCCGAAGCTCTGGGTTCGAATCCCACGGGTTCACGTGATGAAGGTGGATGTTTCGGTTTGCGCCGCGCCATGGCGCCATTCTCTCGCATAGGTGCGTAGGGTCGGCTGATCATGTCTGAGACGTCACCTCGCTATCCGGATTCTTTATCGCCATCCCGGGCGAATGACTTTCTTACCTGCCCCCTGCTGTATCGACTGAGATCTATAGATCGCCTCCCTGAAGAACCAAGTCTGGCCGCAATTCGGGGCACTGTTGTGCATTCTGCCCTGGAGCGAATTTTTGATCTCCCGTCTCAGGATCGTTCTATCGAAGCTGCAGAGAGCTTCTACCTTGCCGCGCGTATGGAACTAATAGAAAGCGACGAAGAATCAGCGTCAGTACTTCTAGCCGATGATGCGAGTGATCCCCTGGCCAAGATCACACCGCTCTTTCGGAACTATTTCAGTTTGGAGAATCCACGACACATCGAACCGCATGCACGGGAAACGCCGGTAGCCGCTGAACTCGCTCCACACTTCGTGGCCCGCGGATTTGTTGACCGAATAGATCGAAGCCCAGATGGCCTCATCCGCATTGTCGACTACAAGACCGGGCGCTCCCCGGGAGCGGGATTCGAGGGTAAGTCGATGTTTCAAATGCGCTTCTACGCCCTTGTCTGGTGGCGCATGACCGGCGTTCTTCCAGCCATGCTTCGTTTAGTCTTCCTTGGAGATAGTCAACTAGTGAGTTACTCACCCACGGTAGATGACCTAGAGTCAACGGAACGGAAGATTCTGGCCATTCGCGATGCAATATCGCGCGCCGTTCGTGACGGCTTTACGCCCAAGAAATCAAAGTTGTGCTCTTGGTGTTCATTTCAGGCGATCTGTCCATCATTCGGTGGCTCACCGCCCTTGATGCCAGAACCGCAGCTGGGGCTAGGACCAGCGGGGAACGAACCGTGACCTTTTATACGGCGTTGAAATATTTTGCCTCAGGATGATGCACTACAATCGCACTGGTTGACTGCTCGGGCACGAGCTGAAATTCCTCGCTAAGAGTCACGCCAATGCGTTCGGGATCAAGTAGTGCGAAGAGTCCGGTTTGGAGTTCTAGATCCGGACATGCGGGATAACCGAATGAATAACGCGAGCCGCGATAGCCCTGTTTGCCGATGAGCGTATCCATATTTGGATCATCCTCAGCGGTGAATCCAAGCTCTTCGCGGACACGGGCATGCCAGTACTCCGCCAATGCCTCGGTGAGTTGAACGGAGAGGCCATGCAGTTCCAAATAGTCCCGGTAGGAATCTGACTCGAAAAGGGCGGCGGTGGCATCGGAGGCGGCCTTGCCCATCGTTACCACCTGGAACTCAACCACATCCAACTCGTCTGATGATTTTGGTCGGAAAAAATCCGCCAGGCATAGGTGTCGACCTCGACGTTGCCTTGGGAAACTAAAGCGTTCGCGCTCATTGCCGGACTCATCAGTAACGACGAGATCATTCCCTTCGGAAAAGCACCGGAAATACCCGTAGATCACAGCGGGTTCGATCATGTTCTCCCGCTGGATTCGGTCGAGCCAAGCCCGGAGTCTGGGCCGACCTTCAGACTCAACAAGTTCTTCATAGCTCGGACCATCACCACGTGAAGATTTCAAACCCCATTGCCCCATGAAGAGGGCACGTTCGTCTAGAAAAGGCAGGTAGTCCGCAAGTGCAACACCACGAACGATGCGATCACCCCAGAATGGCGGCTGAGGTATCGGATTCGTTACAACAACATCAGATCGCTCAGGAAGTTCATTCTCAGGGATTTCAAGCGGCCGCGCTCCCGGGCGGGTCCGCCGTTGACGGCGTTCTGGAAGTTGGGCATCAGGCTCACCACGCTTGATAGCCATGATGATGTCCATCAGTTTTAGACCTTCAAATGCATCACGGGCATATCGAACGTCGCCCAAATAGAGTTCGGCCAGATCCTGTTCAACGAAGCCACGGGTAAGGGCAGCCCCGCCAAGGATCACTGGGAAATCTGCTGCAATGCCTCGAGTATTCATCTCCTCAAGGTTTTCTTTCATGATGACCGTGCTTTTCACCAAAAGGCCACTCATGCCAATCGCGTCAGCGTTGTGCTCGATTGCCGCTTCAAGGATGGTGTTGATCGGTTGCTTGATTCCAATGTTGACCACGTTATAGCCGTTGTTGGAGAGGATGATGTCGACAAGGTTCTTACCGATATCGTGCACATCGCCTTTCACCGTGGCTAGCACCATGGTTCCCTTGCCCGATGCGTCCGCCTTTTCCATGTGAGGCTCGAGATAGGCGACTGCAGACTTCATCACCTCGGCGCTTTGCAGAACGAACGGAAGCTGCATTTCTCCGGCACCAAAAAGCTCACCTACGGTTTTCATGCCTTCGAGAAGGTGATTATTGATGATGGTCATGGCAGGCATAGCAGCTAGCGCCTGCTCAAGATCTGCATCAAGTCCCTGCTTCTCTCCGTCGATGATGCGTCGGCGGAGACGCTCCTCCAGCGGCAAAGCGGCTAATTCCTCAGCCTTACTAGCCCGCAGACTCGTGGACTCAACCCCGTCAAAGAGAGCAAGAAATTCTTGTAATGGATCGTAAGTCACTGTCCCGTCAGCTGCGTACGTGCGTCGGTCATACACGAGGTCAAGGGCGACCTTCTTCTGTGTCTCATCGATCTTGGTCATGGGCAAAATCTTGGAGGCGTGCACGATGGCTGAGGTGAGCCCGGCTTCCCGGCATTCGTTTAAGAAGACCGAGTTGAGCACCTGTCGAGCGGCCGGATTCAAGCCGAAGGAGACATTGGACAAACCAAGGGTGGTCTGAACCTCTGGGTACTTGCGCCGAATCTCACGGATCGCGTCTATCGTTTCGATTCCATCGCGCCGTGTTTCCTCTTGGCCCGTTGCAATCGGGAAGGTCAAAGGGTCAACCAATATGTCGCTCACGGCAATTCCGTAGTTCTGTGTGAGATCGTCTATCAGTCGGCTCGCAACACGAACCTTCCATTCGGCTGTTCGCGCTTGACCTTCTTCATCAATCGTGAGTGCCACAACCGCGGCTCCATGCTCTCGCACGAGCGGCATGATTCGGGCAATTCTGGAATCAGGTCCGTCCCCATCCTCATAGTTCACGGAATTCACGATCGATCGACCGCCGAGCATTTCTAACCCGGCTTGGATGACACCTGGCTCCGTAGAGTCAATCATGATCGGCAGGGTGGAGGCAGTGGCGAATCGGAAGGTTGCCTCTTTAATATCGGCCACGCCATCGCGACCTACGTAATCAACGCAGAGATCGAGAACGTGGGCACCATCACGAATTTGATCGCGAGCGATTTCCACACACGCATCCCAGTCCCCCGCAAGCATCGCCTCACGAAACGCCTTGGAGCCATTGGCGTTCGTACGCTCGCCCACAGACAAATACGTAGCGTCTTGACGCAGCGGAACCGATTGATACAGGGACGCAACCGCCGCCTCTGGCTCCGGTACACGCGGCACGAGTGGCCGACCACCCACGCGCTCTACAACGGCTCGAAGGTGCTCGGGCGTGGTTCCGCAGCAGCCACCAACGAGGCTTAGTCCGTAGTCAGCAACGAACACCTCATGGGCGTCTGCGAGCTCTTCCGGCGTCAACGGGTAGTGGGCTCCATCGGCGGTCAAGATGGGCAAACCTGCGTTCGGCATGGCAGAGATACCGATACGAGCGAATTTGCTCAGCGTGCGAAGGTGCTCACTCATCTCCTGAGGTCCGGTTGCGCAGTTGAGCCCAATCATGTCGATTCCGAGGGGCTCAAGCGCGGTGAGTGCGGCCCCGATTTCGGTTCCGAGGAGCATCGTCCCCGTGGTTTCAACGGTGACCTGCGCGATGAGCGGCAGGTTCACTCCCGCCGCTTCGAGTGCGCGCCTTGCACCGATGAGAGAGGCTTTCGTCTGCAGGAGGTCCTGTGAGGTTTCGATGAGAATCCCATCGGCTCCGCCATCGATGAGGCCTCGAACCTGGTCAAAGTAATAGTCCCGCAAAAGCGCAAACGGGGCATGGCCCAAGGAAGGCAGTTTTGTTCCCGGCCCGACGGAGCCAAGAACCCAGCGCGGCTTGTCAGCGGAGCTGAATTGATCCGCTGCAGCTCGGGCGATTGCCGCTCCAGCTTGCGCCAGTTCATACGTCCGTTCCGCGATGTTGTACTCGATGAGGTTTCCGTAGTTCGCACCAAAGGTGTTGGTCTCGATGCAGTCACTGCCTGCCGTCAAATAGGCAGCGTGGACATCCGAGACTATGTCTGGACGAGTTACGTTCAGGATCTCGTTACAACCCTCGTGGCCCTCAAAATCCTCGAGTGAGGGATCGCGTGCCTGAAGCATGGTTCCCATGGCCCCATCGGCTACCACCACTCGGGTGGCAAGAGCGTGGCGCAGGGTTCCCTCAACGAGGTCTTGAGGAGCATGTCTACGAGGGATCGGAGGTGCCACGGACATAATCGCCAATCGTAGTGGTGGAACCAAACCTGCGGCGATTCACCAACGACTGTGAGAGGCTTGAGCCAGCCAGGGTTTACCCACGCGAGGAGTTACGTGATCGAGTTTGACGATCTGCCGGTTCTGAATGATCCGGTGATGATTGCTGCCTTCGAGGGTTGGAACGATGCAGGTGAATCCGCATCAGCCGCTGTAACCCATCTTCGTGAAGTGTGGGCGGCCGATCCGTTGGCTGACCTAGATTCTGAGGAGTACTACGACTATCAGGTGAATCGTCCGCTGATATCCGTTGACGATAGTGGCGTGCGGCAACTCCAATGGCCCGCCACGCGTCTTTACGTGGCTCGAATCCCACTGTATCCGCGCGACATCATTCTGGTGCAAGGCATTGAGCCAAACATGAAATGGCAGCAGTTCACCCGCGAGATTTTGGGGCTCGCGGCCGAACTTGATGTCCAACTTGTGATCACCTTGGCCGCCCTGCTCTCCGATAACCCACACACGCGCCCGATGCCTGTTACCGGCTCAACAACCGATCAGACTTTGCGCGACGAACTAGAGATGGAGCCTTCAACCTATGAAGGCCCCACGGGAATCGTGGGTGTCCTCCAAGAGGCCTGTGAGCGTTTCGGAATCCCGGCGGTCTCGTTGTGGGCGGCAATTCCCCACTATGTTTCCCAGCCACCTTCACCCAAGGGAACCCTCGCGCTGGTGCGCAAGGTTGAAGACGTTCTTGATGTGCCTGTTCCCCTTGGCGATCTGGTGGAAGAAGCTCGTGCCTGGGAAATTGGGGTCAATGAGTTGGCCGAAGAGGATGAAGAGGTTGCCGAGTACGTGCGCCAATTGGAAGAAGCGCGCGATACAACCGATCTTCCTGAAGCTTCCGGTGAAGCGATAGCTCGGGAGTTCGAGAAATACTTGCGTCGTCGCGGTAGCGCCTAGTCTCTGTACTCACCCGCACGTTGGACCAGTTCCATCAGGGCATCAGCGCCGCCACCGAAATACTGTTGCCACGCTCTGCTGGAGTGTCCGTGGCGCGAACGAACAAGTTGCTCTTGCCAGGTGGCGAGGCATGATTCAAGGGATCCCCCGTGTATGACCTCGGTAAGGGCCGCATAGCGACCCTCAAAATATTTCGCCTCTTGGCCCTGAATGCCATTCGCAGACATTCTGCATAGCGGAACTCCACCCGCAACGGTCTGGAGGTCGGCCAGGGCCTCCTCACGCAGCGCCCTTGCCTTGGCCAGGTTCATCATTGCCTCAGGCGAAGGTACTCGGCCAGGCTGGCCCGAGTGGGCGGATCCAAACCTGGATCATCGGCTGTGCCCTCTTTGATGTCTTGCAAGATGCCCAGCGCCACACCTTTACCCAGTTCCACTCCCCATTGGTCAAATGAATTGATACCCCACACGGCACCTTGGACGAAGACTGAGTGCTCGTAAAGGGCAACAAGTGCACCGAGGGTGAAGGGGTTGAGGCGCTGCGTCATCAGGACGTTCACCGGGCGGTTACCGGGCATCACCTTGTGGGCAATGAGCTGCGCTTCCGTTCCAGCGGCGGCCACCTCGGCTTCGGTCCTTCCCATGCTGAGAACCGACGCCTGCGCAAGAGCGTTAGCAACGAGCATGTCCTGCTGAGCGTTTACATCCGCTTCAGCTTGGGAAACAACGATGATGTCTGATGCCACCGTACTCGTTCCCTGGTGCAGTAATTGATAAAAAGAATGCTGACCGTTGGTACCTGGCTCACCCCAATAAATCCCGCCTGTCTCATAGCTCACTGCACTTCCATCACGGCGGACAGACTTGCCATTACTTTCCATGGTGAGTTGTTGCAGGTAGGCGGGAAACCGCTTGAGGTACTGGGAGTAAGGCAGTACAGCCGTTGTGGGAATGGACAAGAAGTTTCTATTCCAAACCCCGATAAGCCCCATGAGAAGCGGCACATTCTCTGCTGGCTCCGCGGTGAGGAAATGCTCATCCATCGAGCGGAAACCGGCAAGCATGTCCTCGAATCCCCTTGGACCAATCGCGATCATCGTGCTAAGTCCAATAGCGGAATCCATTGAGTATCGACCACCCACCCAATCCCAAAACCCGAACATGTTGGTGGTATCGATTCCGAACTCACCGACCTTCTCGGCATTGGTGGAAACGGCTACGAAGTGGTGCTTGACCGCAGCATCACCAAGTGCCTTCATCAACCAGGACCGCGCAGCGTGAGCATTCGACATTGTTTCCAGGGTGGTAAATGTCTTGGAGGCAACGATGAAGAGCGTGGACGCTGGATCTGTCCTGCTGAGGACCTCCAGGATGTCACTGGGGTCAACGTTTGACACGAAATGCATGTGTATCTGCGGATCAGTGAAGGGGCGTAGCGCCTCGTAGGCCATCGCCGGACCAAGGTCAGATCCACCGATTCCTATGTTGACCACATCCCGGATGCGCTCACCGGTGGCGCCCCGCCAGCTCCCCGACCGGACAGCATCGGCGAAAAGTTCCATGCTGTGAAGAACCTGATGGACCTGGAGTGAAGCGTTAGATCCATCGACGGGCCACGCGGAGCCCTCGGATCCACGAAGGGCCATGTGCAGAACCGCACGATCCTCTGTGGTGTTGATGTGTATCCCGTCCCGCATCATGTCACGCAGATCGCGCACACCGGTTGCCTCAGCCAGATCAATGAGGGCCTCGATCACCGATTGGTTGAGGCGTTGTCTACTGAAATCAGCGTTAATGCCCGCGGCCTCGTGGCGCAAGTAACTTCGGTTGTCCGCACACAATTCACGGATTGTTTGCTTCCCTATAGACGTGGACAGCGCTGACAATGTAGACCAGGCAGAGGTAGTGGTGGGATCAATGCAGGGGATTTTCGCCATGCCAATAGCCTTGCACCTATTGTGGAAAATCACGAATACCAAATCATGAATTCCAATCACACCGTTGCGAAAGGTCTGTGAAATGGCGCAAACTGCGGGAAGTGGGTCCCTCACAACCTTCGGAATGGTTGGTCTCGGACGGATGGGGGCGAACCTAGCGAGGCGCGCCATGCGTGCAGGCCTTCACGCAGTGGTCTATGACCCGAATCCTGAGGCCGTTAAGGCACTCGCATCCGAGGGTGCGACGCCAGCGACGGATCTTTCCGATTTGGTTGCTCAGCTGCCGGTTCCGCGTGTGGTGTGGGTAATGGTTCCAGCTGGAGAGATCACCCAGAAGGTGGTCACTGACCTTGCCGGATTGCTTCAAGCCGGCGACATCCTGATCGATGGTGGAAATTCCTACTATCGGGATGACATTGCCCGGGCTGCAATCTGCGGTCGCAACGGCATCCATTTCCTTGATGTTGGAACATCTGGAGGGGTCTGGGGTCTCGACCGCGGCTATTGCTTGATGATAGGTGGGGCTGATGAGCCCGTGTCGTATGTACGTCCCCTTTGGGAATCATTGTCACCCGGAGTCGATGCCGCGCCGCGCACGTATCCCGATTCAGCGGAGTCAGATGCAGAGCACGGATGGCTGCACTGCGGCCCAAGCGGTGCTGGCCACTTCGTGAAAATGGTTCATAACGGAATTGAGTACGGTCTCATGGCCGCATATGCCGAAGGATTCAACATCCTGAAGCATGCAAACGCCGGGCTTACGGATCGAGCCACAGACGCTGAGACAGCACCGCTATCAAATCCTGAGTTCTACCAATACAACCTTGACATTCCGGCAATCGCAGAACTGTGGCGAAGGGGTTCAGTTGTTGAATCATGGCTGCTTGATCTGAGTGCACGTGCGCTTGCGGGAAATCCAGAACTCACTGAGTTTTCGGGCAGGGTTTCGGACTCTGGCGAGGGACGATGGACGAGCATTGCGGCGATTGACGAAGGAGTTCCCGCCCCCGTCCTGACGTCAGCGCTGTTTGAACGGTTCAGTTCTCAGGGTAAAGGTGATTTCGCTGGTCGATTGCTCAGTGCCATGCGCAAAGAATTTGGCGGCCATGAGGAGAAATCCGCCGAATGAAAATCAACGTAGGTTGATCCCAAGGAGTGCATCCGTCGCATCGGCGAAAAGAGCGGCGGCATCTGCAGAGTCTCCGCCAGATTCAATAGCCGTGCGCGCGTAAGTATCGATGGCATCGAGTGCTTCGGGGGTTCGGAGATCATTCGCAAGGTGTTGGCGGATGCGGGTGATCAACGGCAGAACATCGGGAGCCTTGGCCAGATTGGCCGCTTCGAGCCATAGCTGAAGCCGCTCTTGCGCCCCCTCGAGGCCATGTGGTGTCCAGGACCAATTGCTGCGATAGTGGTGGGCCAGCAGGGCCAGTCGAATTGCTCGGGGGTCAACACCCTCATTACGGAGAGTGGAAACAAACACCAAATTTCCGCGAGACTTGCTCATTTTATGGCCCTGCCAACTGACCATTCCCGAGTGAACATAACAGCGGGCGAACATTGGTTCGCCACTGATCAATTGAGCCTCGCTAGCACTCATCTCATGGTGCGGGAAGATCAGATCGCTCCCTCCACCCTGCACGTCAATCGTTGGGCCAAGGTAATCAAGGGCAATGGCGCAACATTCGATGTGCCAGCCCGGACGCCCGTGACCAAGAATCGTGTCCCAGGCAGGCTCATCGGGGCGCGCCGATTGCCACACGAGACAATCCAATGGATCCTGCTTACCTTCACGATCCGGGTCTCCGCCGCGCTCACCAAAGATTGAGCGCATTTCGTTATCTGATAGGCGTCCAACCTGGCCGAATTTTGGATCATTGCGAACCTTGAAGTAGAGGTCCTCCCCCACCGCATAGACGTGACCGGCCGTTTGAAGCTGCTCAACGTACTGCGCCACGGACGGGATTGACTCCACGGCACCTATGTAGTGCTCAGGTGGGAGCACATTCAATGCCGTCATGTCTTCACGAAAAAGGGCTGTTTCACGATCGGCAATGGCACGCCAGTCTTGACCGGTAGCCACCGCACGTTCCAAAAGAGGATCATCAATATCCGTGACGTTTTGGACGTAGTGAACAGTAATTCCTGAGTCGCGCCACACTCGATTAATGAGGTCAAATGCAACGTAAGTGTTTGCGTGGCCTATGTGCGTGGCGTCATAAGGAGTTATTCCGCACACGTACATGCGAGCGTCTTTACCTGAAGTGCTTCGCTCAATCTGTTGAGTGGCTGTGTTGAAGAGGTTGAGTGGCTCCCCACTGCCAGGCAGGCGCGGCAAGGCTGGTTGGGGCCAAGCTTCCACTTTTTCAGCCTAGCGGCTAGAACACGGGCCAGGGCACTGCGGGCCACTGGGCGGAGGGTTCCGGAAACACCTCATGAGTGAGCAGGGCGTGCAGCCTCTCAGTCACCGCGTCAACTTCTTCAGGAGCAAGAAACTCCTCGAAATCTTCTCCATGCGCTGCCCAACCGGAATTGAGATTCTGCAGTTCACTGAGCAAGGTCTCCGGGATTTCTTCACCCATCCAGCCCCACAGCACCGTGCGCAGTTTGGGTTCCGTGTGGAAGGCAACACCGTGATCAATTGCCCAGAGACGCGACGTGGAATCTGCCAAGAGGTGACCGGCCTTGCGATCGGCGTTGTTGAGCACCGCATCGAATAGGGCTAATCGCTGAAGAGTGGGTGTATCTCGGTGAGCGAGCGTCACCTCCTGGCCGTGGGAATCCTCGGCGCGGAGAATATGGATCCAATCATCCGGGGGCTCCGTGGAAAAGATGTCTACCCATGATTGGTGGTCGCCGTGCTCAATCCAGGTTTGCAGCATGCCTGGACCAAGTGGTCCGTCTTCAAGCCACCACGTGTGAGGTACAAGTTGCCATGTGGACAACTCGGAGAGGCGATAGGCGGCGACTTCACGCTTAGCCAAAGTCCCGTCAGGAAAGTCCCAGAGGGGCCGTTCCCCCATTACGGGCTTGTAAACGTAACGAGCAACCTGGCCTTCCCGATCTCGAGCCGTGCACAGGATTGTCTGATTACTTGCCTGGACGAGTTGTCCCTGCATCTGTAGATCAGCTAGGCCAAGCTCATCAAGCGATGACATGGATCACCTAAATGTCCCTGCGGCGGTACCCATTAGCTCGCGGACAAATATGCCCGGAAGGGTCAAGTGGCTGTTGACAGAACGGGCATGGTGGCCTTCCTGCGTTCACCACCGCGTTGCCTCGCGCAGCAAACGCTCTTGCCTGCTCGGGTGCGAGCCAGATACGCACCGTGTCAGGACCCTCCCCGTCATCCTCAGCTATATCAGGAACTGCTTCTCCCTCAACCGCGATGGCATGGAGTTCGATTACAACCGCATTGACGGAATCATCCCAGCCGAGTGCCATTGCCCCCACGCGAAACTCTTCGATGAGCGGCATTTCAAGTGGATCGTCATCTGACGAAATCCGCTCACCGGTTGACGAGAACTCCGCTCCAAACTCCGTAGATGACTCAACCTGCTCGAGAAGTTGCTCAATTCGTTCCGCAAGTACGGACGCTTGCTGCTTTTCACAGGCAACAGAAGTGAGCATTTGATCCTGACGCACTTGGATATAGAAGGTCCGTTCACCAGGCATCCCTACCGTGCCTATCACGCAACGATCGGGAGACCTGAATTCTGTGATATTCCGAGCCATCTATTCCGACTCCCCACCTACGGTTGCATCCGAACTCGAACTCACGCCTATGGATGATCCGAGACCCTGCGCTGAGGTGTTGATCGCGGCAACGAATGGTCGAGCGGTCGTGTACCGAACCACAGAGACCGACGCTGGTGATACTTGAATGCGTTGGAAATGGTCCAAATGCATTCCGAGGGCGTCGGCCAGGATTGCTTTTATGACGTCACCGTGAGAAACCACCGCATATGTGGCCTCTGGGCCAAATTGTTCGTTGAAATCACGGATACACGCCACGGCCCGATGCTGCATATCTAGTAGGGATTCTCCGCCGGGAAAACGGACGGATGCCGGATGTGCTTGTACTGCTGGCCACAGTTCATGCTCGCTCAGTTCACTCAGTGCCTTGCCCGTCCAGTCTCCGTAATGGCACTCACCAATGCGCTCATCAACTTTGATAGGAACGTCTTTGCCCTCGGCCTCCAATGACCGAGCCAGTTCCTCGCTCGTCTCGAGCGTCCGATCAAGGGGCGAACTAACTATTCCCTTGAGCGCTATTTCGGACAGTTGTGCAGCCAGGGCACGGACCTGAGCCAAGCCCACCTCATCGAGGAATACTCCAGGGCTCCATCCGGCCAGTAGGCCTGCGGCATTGGCCGAGGTTCGACCGTGCCGGATGAGAAGAACCGTTGCCATACCGCGAGCCTAGATCGGATTTCTCCAGGTATTCCCCGAACCTTGCGCATTTCGCAACGGGCAGAATGTGGGCATGATCGTTGGCATGGGTGCCTATCACCCCAGCGGAGTTGTCCATCCAGGATTGAGTGAACCCCTTCACATCCCCGGGGACACTGACCTCACAGGTGCGGGTGTGCGGGAAACCCTTGAACACTTGGTGGCAACTTGCAGCCAAGATCCCGAAGCCTTCACGTGGGTGGGCCTGGTAAATCCCACGCGCCCTGAATTGCAGCTTGTTGCCGAAATATTTTCCCTCGAATCCTTGCAGGTTGAAGATGCGGCCAATACTCATCAACGAGCAAAGTTTGATGTCGGCGAGGATGGACGAACATTTTGTGTTGTAAAAGTGCTTGATTATGAGGATCAGTCTGGTGAGGTAGAAACCGGCCAAATTTCGATTTTCACCGGGCCGCAATTTGCTGTGACTGTACGTCACGGCAAGAAGGGAGACCTTTCCGGAGTCCGCGCGCGTCTCGAGGCGAGTGAAGCGCTTCGTCCCTACGGGCCGATAAGTGTGTTGTATGCCGTGTTGGACATGGTTGTTGACGGGTATCTCGCGGTGAGCGATGAAGTCATTGACGATGTGAACGAAGTGGAAAGCCAAATCTTCTCTGGTAAGCCCGAAGAGGCACTTACGCGCAAGGTGTATGAACTTAAGCGCGAAAATATGGAAATACGACGGGCCGTCCTCCCGCTCAACGCAGCAGCCCATCGGTTTGCCAACGAGTCCGCAGACGAGATTCCCCTCGCGCTGCGCCCGTATTTCCGTGACGTAGGTGAGCACGTCCTGCGTGTCTCGGACGGCGTAGATTCCACAGACAGTTTGCTGATGACGATGCTCATGGCGTCCACGGCCCTTCAAGACCTGCAGCAGAACCGCGATATGCGCAAGATAAGTGCCTACGCAGCAATGGGAATCGTGCCAACAGCCATCGCCGGCATTTATGGAATGAATTTCGACAATATGCCCGAACTTTCCTGGGGCTTCGGCTATCCGATGGCCTTGGGGATCATGGCCCTAGTCATGTTTCTCCTCTACCGAGCATTTAAGAAATCTGGCTGGTTGTAGTTCAGCCCGTCAGCACGCCGGTGCCCAGCAGCACGAAGATCAAGCAGCCAAGGGCGATTCGATAGATCACGAATGGCGTGTACGAGTGACTACTTATCCATCGGAGCAACCAGGCGATCACTAGGTAACCGACGACGAACGAAATGAGCGTTGCGGCAATGGTTGGGGCCCAGGCAACCGAAGATTCGGTACCAATCTTGGTGGATTCATAGATTCCGGCACCCAATACGGCGGGAATCGCAAGCAAGAACGAGTACCGGGTGGCCGCCTCACGCGTGTACCCAAGTGCGAGCCCGGTAGTGATGGTGGCTCCGGAGCGGGAAACGCCTGGAATCAACGCCAGAGCCTGTCCGAAGCCGAGGATTACACCGTCGCGAGCCTTCAAATGATCAAGCGCGAAAACTTTTCGGCCAAATCTATCGGCGGCGCCAAGGAGCAAGCCAAAGCCAATGAGCACAGTAGCTACTAGCCAGAGGTTGCGAGCCGCTGTTTCAATCTGCTCGGTCAGTAGTACGCCAAGCACAACGATGGGAATGGTTCCGAAGATCACGTACCAGCCCATGCGCGCATCTAGCGACTTCCGCAGCTGTGGGCGGGAGAGTGATTGCCACCATGTGCGCACGATCCGGGCAATGTCTCGCGAGAAATACACGAGAACTGCCATCTCCGTACCGATCTGGATAAATGCACTGAAGGCTGCCCCTGGATCTGACCATCCAAACAGTTGTGACACCAGAAGCACATGTGCAGAGGATGAGATAGGCAGGAACTCCGTCAGACCTTGTACTACACCAAGCAGGATCGCTTCAAGCCAGCCGATATCGCCGTTCAGGTCATTACTCCTGCCTGCTCGGCCGCCTGCATCACGGTACGAAGTTGCTCAGTGCGTTCCTCCAGCGTTCCTGCGAAGGAGGCGACGTTCAAAGTTGTGACACCAGCCTCCTTGAAGTTCTGAAGCCTCTCCGCTATGCGATCTTGATTGCCAAGCAAGCTGGTGCTGTCAAGGAACTCTTCCGGAATCGCTGCGAATGCTCCCGAATAGTCTCTTGCTAAATACAAGTCTTGAACCTTCTCCGCGGCCTCAGGGAATCCCATGCGAACCATGAGCTGGTTGTAGAAATTCTGGTCCCGTGAACCCATGCCTCCCACGTAGAGAGCGGCATAGGGCCGCACCTGGTTTGCGCACGCCCGCCAATCCTCGCCAATAACAACGGGAACCGTGGGAACCACGTCAAACCCTTCAAGGGACACCCCTCGTGCCGCTCTTCCCTTAGCAATGGCTTCCAGGGCCGGTGCGGAATGCTCGGGTGAGAAGAAGATGGCTAGCCATCCATCGGCGATTTCGCCGCAGAGTTCCAGATTCTTGGGACCGATGGCCGCGAGGTAGACCGGAATGTGATCACGGACCGGATGAACGGTGAGAGTGAGGGCCTTGCCTGGGCCATCGGGCAAGGGCAAGGTGAAGAACTCCCCCTGATAGGTGAGTTTTTCACGCCGGAGGGCCTTGTTCACAATGTCTACGTACTCGCGAGTTCTGGCGAGAGGCCGGTCAAACTTGACCCCATGCCACCCCTCCGAGACTTGTGGACCGCTGACGCCAAGGCCCAGCCTGAACCGGCCGCCGGAGAGTGCATCGAGTGTTGCTGCGGTCATGGCGCAATTGGCTGGAGTGCGCCCGGGGATTTGAAAAATGGCGGAACCGATATCAATACTCGAGGTGTGGGCTGCTATCCAACTGAGTACCGTCGCAGCGTCAGATCCATAAGCTTCCGCAGCCCATACCACTGCATATCCAAGTTCCTCAGCCACCTTGGCAATTGACAAGTTATCTGCGTCATTGCCTGCACCCCAGTAGCCGAGGTTGACCCCAAGTTTCATAACGCCACCCTAGGCCAGATGCCCCACATTTGGCCGAATCCGATTAGCGTGCCCTCATGGAGCAACGCCCACTCGGAAAGTCTGGTATTTGGGTCGGAAGATTTGCCCTTGGCACTATGACGTGGGGCCGTGGCACTGATGAATATGAAGCACGCGATCAGATGGCTGCGTTCCTGGACGCAGGTGGCAATCTCATTGATACAGCAGATACCTATGGTGAAGGTTCCGCCGAGGATTTGCTAGGCACGCTGGTACAGGAATTTGATTGCCGGGAGCAAGTGGTGATCGCCACGAAGGCGGGCTCTCGCCCCCAAACTGAGAGACGCTTCGATTCAAGCCGCAAGCACCTGATGGATGCTCTCGATGATTCTCTGCGAAGGTTAGATGTCGACTACATCGATCTTTGGCAGTTGCATGGATGGGACCCGTACACGCCCATGGAGGAAACTCTTTCGGTGTGTGATGCGGTGGTGGCTTCAGGCAAAGTGAGGTATGTCGGCTTCTCGAATTTCGCAGCATGGCAGGCGGCGAGGTCGTGCACGTACCAACAGGCAGGTGCTAGACCCGCTCAGTTCATAACAGCGCAGATGGAGTACAGCCTCTTAGAACGTGGAATCGAGCGGGAAATCATTCCCGCGGCGCAGACGCTTGGTTACGGAATTCTTCCCTGGTCGCCTCTTGGGCGCGGTGTGCTCACGGGAAAGTATCGGCATTCAATACCTATTGATTCCCGTGGAGCTAATCCGGAAACCAGTGCATGGGTCAATGCCTATACGGATCAGCGCTCCACCCGCATCGTCGATGCCCTCGCCACAGCTGCCGACGGACTTGGAGCGTCCCCGGCGGAAGTTGCCCTCGCCTGGCTAAGGGATCGGCCCGGAGTCGTTGCACCGATTCTTGGTGCCCGTACCAATCAGCAGCTCATAGCTGCCCTTGCAAGCGAGGAATTGGAACTGCCACGTGAAATCCGGCTCGTCTTAGACGAAGTCTCCGAACCCGCGATGGGCTATCCCGAAGCCGGCTGGGCGCAGCGCAGGTAGGGGTCATGTCAGCAACCTGGGAATTTCGTGTTATTTCGCTACCTCGTGACACTCCCCGGGAAGAGGCGCGGCAGCTGCTCACAGCTTCCGCCGAGACCCAGAATTGGGAACTTGACCAGACTCGAATCTTTCGGGATGGGTCAAGACGATATCGGTTGCGCCGGCGCGTTTACCGGGTGGCGCGCACCGCCTAGCAGTTGCGCAGGAAGTCATCAAGTACGTCCGTTCCGAACATCAGGCCATCCACGGGCACGCGCTCATCAACGCCATGGAACATTCGCCAGTAGTCGAGATCTGGCGGCAGTCGCAGCGGCGAAAATCCATAACACGTGATCCCGAGAGTGCTGAGCGCCTTGGCATCTGTGCCACCGCTAATCATGTACGGGATGGGAATGGCCGCTGGATCAAGCGCGTGAAGAGCTGCGCCCATCTGTGCAAGTAGGTTCGAGTTCAGCGGGGCCTCAAGAGCGATATCGGAATTGACAACCTCAATGTCAACGTCTGGACCAACGAGTTCGGCGATCGTGGCATCAAACTCATCTTCGAAGCCGGGTAGCACGCGTCCGTCGATTCCTGCCGTGGCTTCCCGAGGAATCACATTGACTTTGTAGCCAGCGTTAAGCATTGTGGGATTGGCGGTGTTCTGCATCGTGGCGCCAATCAGGAGCCCAAGCGTGCCAAGACGAGACAAGATCTCATCCACATCTGCGTGAGCCACGTCCACATCAAGCACTTCGGACAGTTGGTCAAGGAAAGCGCTCACCGTCTGGGTTGACCGCATTGGCCACTCGAAGCTGCCAATCCGAGCCACAGCGGCAGCAAGGTTGCTCACGGCATTGTCAGGATGGAGGAGTGATCCATGACCTGCCCTCGCCTGAGCATGAAGTTGCAGCCACCTGATTCCCTTTTCGGCCGTTTGTATTGGGTACAACCGATGGCGGTCATCGACCTGGACAGAAAATCCACCTACCTCGCCCACGGCCTCGCTTGCACCGGCGAAGAGTTCTGGTCGGTTGCGGGTGATCCACTGCGAACCATGAACCATTCCGGCTTCTTCATCAGGAAAATATGCCAAAATCACGTCTCTCGGAGGCACATAATTTGTCCGCTTCCAATCGCGAACGATCGCGAGCATCATGGCATCCATGTTCTTCATGTCGACAGCGCCACGGCCCCAAATGAAGCCCTCCTCAACCTCGGCCGCAAACGGTGGGTGGCTCCATTCATCAGCGACTGCAGGAACGACATCAAGGTGCCCATGAAGGACAAGCGCACCTCGCTCACTGTCCAGGCCAGGAATGCGTAGCACTACGCCTCGACGGGTATCGGATGTAGTGGTGACTACTTCAGGCTCGTAGCCCACCTCAATGAGTCGTTGGGCGCAGTAGTCCGCTGCTTCGGCCTCGCCCACAGTCTCACTTGACGCACCCCAGTTACTGGTGTCAATTCGGATGAGATCCCTGGTAATTTCAACAACTTCATCGCGAGCGCTCACCTGCCTATCTTGCCCATCGGTGACCACATGGTGGGCGCGAACGCGCTATCAAGGCTGCAGGTATGCTGTCCGCCGCACCAAGCAACATGAGTCCGGGTGGCGGAATAGGCAGACGCGCTAGCTTGAGGTGCTAGTGCCCCAAAAGGGCATGGGGGTTCAAGTCCCCCCTCGGACACCGGTTCCCCCCACATCAGTGGGGGGAACTTCGTGCATCCGCGAGGTGGTGCGCACCCAGACATCTAGCTGTTGGGGCGTTACTCGTGCATCGTTATGCAGCCTTCGCGGTGCATGCTGTGGCCATGCGCACCAGATTTGCTCCAACTCCAAGTGGGTATCCCCACATCGGGAATGCCGTGAATGCTTTGCTGTGCGCTCGGCTTGCGAAGGAGATCTCCGGCGAACTAGTACTCCGGGTTGACGACGTTGACACCCAACGCCAGCGGACTGAATATCGGGAGGCCGTTACCGCACTCGTGGAATGGCTGGACTTGCCGATCAGCGCAGTACATGCGCATCAGAACTTGGACATCGATCGGTACTGGATGCAGCTCCACAACCTAGCCGAGGCTCATCC
>JBJOIE010000227.1:0-8230 GCA_046047295.1 Actinomycetota bacterium
CTTGCGATCTGACTGCAGATCCCGAGCACTGCGACAAGTTCCACGCTGGTGACACCGCCTACTGGGAGGACGTCTACTACTGGAACACCCCAACCGAGGCCTGCTTGGACGGCCGCACCGATGTCAAGTGCGTGCCCTACTCCGAGTGGTCTAAGGCTTGGTCGGAGCTTCGCTCCTAACTGATTGAACGGCGAGGGAACCTTGGCAACGGCAACGTTGAGCACTCCGAAAGGGGGCTTCGGGTACCGGCACCCACGAGCACGTCTCGTGAGTTTGCTCGGTGCGCCGATGCTCTGGCTCGTTGTTGTCTACCTCGGTTCCCTCGCCGCACTTTTTCTCACCGCCTTTTGGACGGTTGATGGGTTCACTGGTGCGCTTGTTCGTACCTTCACTCTTGAGAACTTCATCGATGCCTTCACCACACCGGCATACCTGCAGGCCATAGCGCGCACCATCGGTATTGCCGTCAGTGTGACCATCCTGTGTTTGATCCTCGCCGTCCCCTCCGCCTACTTCATGGCACGGGTGGCGAGTAATCGCTGGCAGCCACTCTTGGTTGCGATGATCCTGACCCCGCTGTGGGCGAGTTACTTGGTCAAGGTCTACGCCTGGCGGGCGATGCTCAGCCCGGAATCGGGTGTCATTGCATGGTTCCTCAAGCCACTCGGAATGAGTGGGCCGGGCTTCGGGCTCTTCGGGATCATCATCACCCTGACCTACCTGTGGTTGCCGTACATGATCCTTCCGGTATTCGCTGCACTTTCCCGACTGCCCAATTCCCTGCTTGATGCTTCAGCCGATTTAGGCTCGCGACCATTCCGCACCTTCCGCAGCGTGGTCATCCCCACGATTTTTCCCTCCATCGTGGCCGGATCCATTTTCACGTTTTCGCTGAGTCTCGGTGACTACATCACGGCACAGATCGTTGGCGGAAAAACCCAGATGCTGGGAAATATCGTGCAGCAGAACTACGTAACGAATCTGCCCTTCGCTGCCGCCTTCGCCACCATTCCGGTGCTCATTGTGTTGATCTACCTTGCCGCGGTCCGCCGCTCCGGTGCCCTGGAGAACCTATGACCACCAGCCGCGGCACGAAGATCTTCCTTGGCGCCTCCGCGCTCGTCACCTTTGCCTTTGTCTACATCCCACTTGTTGTGGTGCTCATCAACTCATTCAACGCAGGTGAATCACTCTCCTGGCCGCCCCAGGGCTTCTCCACGCAGTGGTGGGGCCGCGCCATCGATAACGAGGGTGTGCGTAATGCGGTTGTCACGAGCGTGATCCTTGGACTTATCGCAACAGCAGTGGCGCTGATCCTGGGAACACTGGCATCCCTTGCACTATCCCGCTTCAGGTTTTTTGGCCAGGACGCAATTTCATTGCTGATCATCTTGCCGATAGCCCTGCCTGGAATCGTGACCGGTATTGCACTCAATAACGTGTTCACGTCTTACCTCGGTGGACTGACTTTTCTCACACTCGTTGTTGGCCACGCCACCTTCTGCATCGTGGTCATCTACAACAATTCCATCGCTCGGCTACGCCGGCTAGGGGTCAATTTGGAGGACGCATCCTCCGATCTGGGCGCCGGTCCGTGGACCACGTTCCGCCTCGTGACCTTTCCGTTGATGCGCTCAGCCCTCATTGCCGGTGCTGTTCTCGCCTTCGGGCTCTCCTTTGACGAGATCATCGTCACTACCTTCACCGCAGGCCCGGGGATCACCACCCTGCCGATCTGGATTTATCAAAACCTGTTCCGCCCTAACCAGGCACCGATCGTGAACGTGGTCGCCGCAGCACTGGTGATTATCAGCGTTATTCCGATCTACATCGCACAGAAACTTTCCAGCGATGATGACCGCGGCGCCGGCTTGATGTAGTTACGCCGAGGTTGTGCCTTCCTCGGCTCGCTTGGCTGCAAGCCAGGCATGGAATTCGGCATCCTGCTGCTCACGCCAGGTATCCACCTGCTCAGATAGTTGCTCCGCACTTAGGCCGCGCATTGCCTCGTAGGCATCGAATTGCGCGAGGAAGAGTTGACCGGTGATGGTGGCATCAGCTTCGGCGCCGTGCCAGTTCGCCTCGTCGAAACTCAGCCCATAGCGCTCGATGGTGGGCATGAGGCGGCGCTGGTTCTTTCCGCGTACGTACTTATTGAACTGCTTGTCGAGCACGTAGGGGCAGATCACTGGTGGCCGCAATGACGTGTCCCGTAAAGCAGGTAAGCCATGACGCGCGAGGTTCGCCTCGAGCATCGCTACGTCGAAGGAGGAGTTGAAGGCAATCAGGGCCACCCCCGAACTCGTCAGGAAAGACTGAATTTCGGCTAGGGCCGTGGCCTGATCTATCCCTTGTCCTTGGCTCATCTCATCGGTGATCCCGTGCACCTCGGTGGCACGGGGTGGGATGGGAACGTCCACGCGAAGGAGCCAGCTACGCGATGCGATGGGCTGGCCCTCGCGGAAGTGAACGGCGGCGGCGGTGACGATGCGATCGCTATCTGGACTGGTTCCGGTGGTCTCGGTATCGAAGGCGATGAAACCTGGATCGAGCCACCAACGTTGGGCCTCATCCATGAAGATCAGCGTACGCGGATGAGATGGCGTTGATAAAGGCACCAACTGAGCCTCACGGGCGAGCGCCTTAATGTTCAGGAGGAAGCGAGCAAGATGGCAGCGACGTCTGACATGTCCCCTATTAGCCAATCCGCGTCGGCGAGTTTCTCCTCCGGCGTCTGATAGGAGAAGCCGATCACTTTCATTCCGGCCGCATGAGCTGCCTGCACGCCGAAGGGGCTGTCTTCAATAACGATGCAGTTTTCCGGCGCCACGCCCGCACGTTCGGCGGTAGTGAGGAAGAGATCCGGGAAGGGTTTGCCACGCTCAACGTCATCAGCGGTAGTGATCACCGAATCAGCAAAGAAGTGATCGATCTTTGTTGAGGTGATGCCGAGGTTGACGCGCGTGGAGTTACCACTCGAGGCTATCGAGATGGGCTGGTTCTGCTCGCTCAGGTGCGTGAGCAGTTCTGGAATCCCCGGAATAGGTTGGAGTTTGGTGCGAAAACCAGCGAAAAGATCTTCATGGAATCGATGGTGCAGACCATCGCGATCCACTGTGGCTCCTTGACCGCGCAGATCCTCCACCACGTAATCGAAACTCGTTCCTAGGTAGCGATGGAACGCATCCTCGGTGGTGAGGGTGAATCCGAACTCCGTGGAGATTCCCGCAAGAAGCTCCATGGCGATAGTTTCACTGTCTACGAGCACGCCATCGTGATCGAAGATGACGAGTTCTGGCCGAGTGCTCATGCGGCAGCCTTTGTTAGTTGCGGAATGGTGACGGTTCCGAGCAGGTAATCGATGCCGAGTTCGGCACCACCCTTTAAGCCCACAAGTGGACCCAGGGTGCTTGGCACGAGAACGAGATCATGGGTGGCCAGTGGCAGTGAATATTGATAAATGCCCTCGCGCACCTGCGCCAACACCGCATCGCCTGCGCCCAGCATCTCGCCGGCGATAACCAAGGTGTCAGGGTTGAGCAGGCTGACGGCTTGAGCGGCAGCGAGTGCGATCGCCTTCGCCGCTGCGCGCACGTGGCTCGTGGCGATCGGATCACCATCGCGCACGAGTTGGGCAACATCAGAGACATTCGTGACGTCAAGACCGCGCTCGGTGAGTTCCTGAACGAGTGCCCAACCACCGGCGATGGCTTCCACACACCCGGTATGACCACAACGGCACAGCGCACCATGCGCACGCGTGGACTGGATGTGACCAATGTCCCCGGCAGCGCCCCGGGCGCCGCGCAGTACTTGACCATCGATGACAAGACCACCGCCAACGCCCGTGCCGAGTTTGATAACCATCAATACGCGCGAATCGGGGTGGGATAAGCGCTGCTCGGCGAGACCGATGAGGTTGACATCGTTATCGATGATGATGGGTGCATCGATGCGCGCTGCGATGTATGTGCGAACGTCAAAGTCTTGCCACGATCCCATGATGGGAGGGCTCACTACCCGCCCGGTGGTGAAATCGACAGGACCAGGAAGGCCCACCACGATCGCCGTTCGCGGTGCAGCACTTCCTTTCCTCGTATGTGCCTTGAGCATGCGCTCCATTTCAGAGACCGCCCATTCCATGATGGGTTCGGGACCCGTTTCCACGTTGATGGTGAGCACCGCGTCATCAAGAAGCTGACCCGCGAGGTTTGCCACGCCCACCCGGGATCGGCTGCCACCCACGTCGATAACACCTATATATGCCGCATTCGCATTAAGGCGATAGGTCTGTGGTGGTCGACCGCCCGTGGAGGAGGTGGCCTCGTCTTCCACGATGAGTCCCTCGTCGAGGAGGTCCGTCAGGGTTTCCGTGAGGGTGGCGCGGGCAATACCGAGCGCCCCAGCGAGCTCGGTTCGGGAGAGTCCCGCCGGCGCACCTCGAAGGGCGGTGAGCAGGGAGGCTGAGCGGTCCGTTGGCACCTGGGCCATATCGGTAACTCCCTGACGTCGTTGCGGAAATTCCTTTTCGCGCGCGATTTGCCGGACTTGACCACTTCTCGAATGCGAACTGTGATCACTTCGTTATTGCTTGGGGATGATGCTATGGGTTTCTACGGAGTAATGTAGGAGTTACCGTAACTTATGTCAACCATTGACATAAGTGCTTAGTCAAGGAGGATGTATGGCTCGTCGACATCGCGCCGCTGGTCTGCTTGCAGCAGCCGCAGCGGGTGCGCTGATCCTGAGCGCCTGCTCGTCAGGTTCCGAGGAAGCGACCACCGAAGAAACCGCAACCGAAGAAGCTGCTGTAGTTGAAGAAGAAGCTGTTGTTGAAGAGGCACCCGCAGGTGGCCTCTCCGACGTCCGCGTTGCCGCCGTCATCAAGGACGAGGCCAACCCCTTCTTCGGCACGATCGCCCAGGGCATGCAGGATGCTGCAGCCGAATGGGGCGTGGACTTGACCGTTGAGTACGCACCCACCACCAACGATGAAGTTGGCCAGGCGGACAAGCTCAACGCCCTCGCCGGTCAGGATTACGACTGCTTCGTTGTCATCCCGATCAGCTCCAACAACCTCAACCAGGGTCTCGGCCAGGTTTCCCAGGCCGGTATCCCGATCGTCAACATCGACTCACCAGTTGATGCTGAGGGTCTCGCCGCTGCTGGTGGCAAGGTGACCGCATTCGTGGGCACCGACAACTACCAGGCCGGTGTCAAGGGTGGCCAGAAGATGGTCGAGCTCATTGGTGAAGGCAAGGAAATCGGCCTCATCGCCGGTCTCGCCGGTAACGTCACCAGCAACGCTCGCATCGAGGGCTTCCAGGAAGGCGCAGCTGGCTCAACCTTCGTTGGCCCGGTGAACGCTGACTGGGAGACCGCCAAGGCGCTTGACGCTGCTAAGGCAATGATCGCCGCCAACCCGAACATCGCGGGCATCTTCGCCGCTAACGACACCATGGCTCAGGGCATCGCCCAGGCCGTGGCCGAGTCCGGCAAGGACATCAAGGTGATGGGCGTGGACGGCATCGAGCCGATCCTGGCTGACATCGAGGCCGGCAAGGTGACCGGTTCCGTTTCCCAGTACCCCTGGGTGATGGGCAAGCTCGGCGTTGAGGCCTGCATCGTGGCAGCTCAGGGTGGCACCGTCACCGAGTTCGTTGAGTCACCCGCCGTTGTGGTGACCGCGGACAACGTGGGCGAGGCGCTCTCGAACTTCCCGAAGCCCCCGGGCACCTTCGACAGCCCCTTTGCTGCCGAAATCCAGAAGTAAGTTCGTCAGGTAAGCAATAGCCTGGTGATTTCATCGGGCTACTAGTGAAGGAACTGCATTGCAGATGCCGGATCTGAAGGCCTCGGGGGCCGCTACGGCGGCCCCCGAGGTTCCTTCATTCATGCAGAAAGTCGGCTTCGGCCTCAAGAACCCGTACTTCTGGGCCAACTGGACCGTTGTCTTCGCGCTTGTAGTCGCGATCATCGTGTTCTGGGCCCTCTCCCCCGATACCTTCCTCACCCCCTACAACATCGCCACGATCCTGACCGCATCCGCAGTACCCGCGATCCTGGTGATCGGCCAAGCATTCGTGGTGATGACGGCGGGTATCGATCTCTCTAACGCCGCGGTGGTCACGCTCTCGGCCGTGAGTTTCGGTGCGATGTTCGCCGCAGGGCAGTCATTGATTATTTGTATCGCGGTGGCGATCGTGGTGGGCCTAGCCGCCGGCATGGTCAACGGCGTGATCATCGCCCAATTCAAGATCAACGATTTCATCGTGACGCTGGGTATGTTGAGTTTGGCGCAGGGTGTGGCCCTGGTTATCTCGAATGCAAAGCCCGTGCAGGTGATCTCCGAACCGCTCGCGCAATTTGCCCTCGGCAAAGTTGGTGTTATCCCTTACTTGATGATCGTGGCCGTCATCCTGCTTATCATCGCGCAGCTCGTCTTGACCCAGACAAAGTTCGGCACCCACGTGCTGGCCACGGGCGGTAATCCGGAAACCGCGCGCGCCATGGGCGTGAAGACCAAGGCCATGAAAATCTCGGTCTACGCCATCTCTGGCGCGACCGCGGGCATCGCCTCGGTGGTACTGATCTCGCGCATCGGTGCCGCTGAACCATCAATGAACACCTCCCTACTGTTGAACTCCGTGGCGGCCGTGGTGCTCGGTGGAGTTTAGCTCTTCGGTGGCCGCGGCAACATCGTGGGGCCCTTCGTCGGTGCGATCCTGCTGACCATGATCATCAACGGCCTCATCGTGGCCGGCGTTCCGCAGTACTACCAGTTCATCGCCATCGGCCTCATCGTGATGGTGTCTGCGATTTTGGTAAGGACGGCGAAATGACCACTTCCGTTGACATGGCCGCGGCACAGGGAACCATCGCGGTTCAAACCCACAACATCATCAAGAGTTTTGGCTCGGTGCAGGCGTTGCGCGGGGTTTCCATCACCGCACGCGCTGGCGAAGTGACCTCCATCATCGGTGATAACGGTGCAGGTAAGTCCACGCTGATCAAGATCATCGCTGGAGTGGATCGAGCTGATTCGGGCACCGTGGATCTCTACGGCGAGCAGGTGGAGTTCCACTCCCCTGAAGCCGCGCGCGAGGCCGGAATCGAAACCGTGTACCAAACCCTCGGCCTCATCGAGGATCTGTCTATCTGGCAGAACCTCTTCCTCAATCGCGAGATCACCCTGGGTGTTCCGCCGGTACGCGTGCTGAATAAGAAGGTCATGCGCACCGAGGCACGGCGCATGCTCGATGAACTCGACGTTCACATTCCCAGCGTGAAGGCACGGGTGCGAGGTCTCTCCGGTGGTCAACGCCAGGCGGTGGCAATCTCGCGCGCAGCTGGTTGGTCCAGCCGCGTAGTCATCATGGATGAGCCGACCGCAGCACTCGGTGTTCGCGAAACCGCCAAAGTGGAAGAACTGATCCAGAAGTTGAAGGCACGTGGGCTCGCGGTGATCGTGATCAGTCACAACTTCGATCAGGTGCTGCGGCTGTCCGAGCAGATCTGGGTCATGCGGCAGGGCAGTTTGATCGCCGGCCTGCGCGCTGAAGACACAAATGGTGATGAACTCGTGGCGCTGATCACCGGCGCTTCCAATAAGCCCCGCGGCTGACGTCGCATATCAATGAGCAAGCGAAAAGGAAACTCATGAGCAACCCGCTAGGCGTGCACGCACTGGTATGGACCGGTGGCTGGACACCAGAAGACGCCGAACTTGCCATTTCCTCCACCAAGAAGGCGGGCTTCGATCTCATCGAGATTCCCGCGCTTGATCCTTCGCGCATTGATATTGCCGATACCCGCGCACGCCTTGATGCCCACGGCATCAAGGCGGGTTTCTCCCTTGGTCTCACCCTGGATACCGATATCAATTCCGAGGATTCGGCCAAGATCGAGGGTGGCCGCAAGACGCTGATGAATGCCCTGGAAGTGGCCCGCGGTGCGGGTTCCACCTACCTCGGCGGCGTGCTCTTCGGAGCACTCGCCAAGTATCCAGGGCCCACAACGGATAAGGCGCGTCGCAACAGCGCATCGGTGATCAAGGAACTCGCTCAGGAAGCCGCTAAGGACAACATCAGCGTGGGCCTGGAATTTGTCAATCGCTATGAGAGCAACCTGCTCAACACCGTGCAGCAAACCCTGGACTTCATGGACATCGTGGATGAACCCAACGTGGTGGTGCACGCAGACGTGTATCACATGAATATCGAGGAGAACG